>NZ_JBEONQ010000014.1:0-109995 GCF_040544445.1 Undibacterium sp. GrIS 1.8
TCCACGCCATGATTGCCACTCTTTAAATTTATCCTGTTGCTATTGTCTCATTTGAGGTAAACACTCTGCTTGGCTTTTTATCGTGCAAAGATCTCCGTGTAAATGATTCTTGGTTAATCTTGATGAAATCGATAATGATTGCATTATTGGGACGCTGATCTCTCATCTCAACCCTCTCCCGCAAATGAGAGAGGGGCTAAAGCCTAAAGCGATAAATTGAGTCAATTTGAATTACGCAAATTGACGCGATTCTCCACTACCAAACAAATTACTGATACAACGACCGCATAAACCGGTGTGTTCTGCATGCGCGCCAACATCAGCGCGATAGTGCCAGCAACGCTCACACTTTTGATAGCTGGATGGGGTAACAATCACAGCTTCTTCCGCTTCCGTCGTCACTTTCTCTATCGCGGCTGCTGATGTGATCAATACAAAACGTAAGTCATCAGCAAAGCTTTGCAGTAAATCAAACTTAGCACCGCTGGCTTTGATGGTCACTTCAGCTTGCAAGGATGCCCCGATGCCGCCAGCTACCCGAACTTCTTCCAATTGCTTAGTAACGTCCGTGCGAATCAAGCGCAACGCAGTGTATTTTTCCATCAGTGCACTGGCGTTGTCGATGACCGGTAAAGCGTAATACAGCTGCGTAAAAATCGTTTCATCGCTTTCTGCATAAGCTTCTTTACTGGCGAAACTGACCCAGGCTTCTTCCGCTGTAAAAGACAATGTTGGTGCCATCAGGCGCAGCAAACTTTGCGTGATATGCCAGATCGCTGTTTGCGCAGAACGACGTGCTGCCGATGTCGTGCCACTTGTATATAAACGGTCTTTCAGGATATCGAGGTAGAAACCACCAAGATCTTCTGAGCAGAAGGATTGTAATTTGGCGACCACCGGATGGAATTCAAACTGCTCATAATGAACGAGGATATCGGCTTGCAACGCTGCCATATTGGCGATCGCGTAACGATCAATTTCCAGCATCTCATCGATTGCCACTGCGTCCGTCGCAGGATTGAAATCTGAGGTATTCGCTAACAGGAAGCGCAAAGTATTGCGAATGCGGCGATAAGACTCCGTCACACGTTTCAATATCTCGTCAGAGATAGATAGCTCGCCGGAGTAATCCGTTGCAGCGACCCACAAACGCAAGATATCTGCACCCAAGGTGTCCGAGATTTTTTGTGGCGCTACGACGTTACCTTTGGACTTAGACATTTTCTTGCCTTCGCCATCGACCACAAAGCCGTGCGTCAGCAAAGCCTTGTAAGGCGCACGACCGTCCAGCATCGATGCAGTCAGTAAAGACGAATGGAACCAGCCTCGATGCTGATCAGAGCCTTCCAGGTACAAGTCGGCAGGGAACTGCGATTGTTCTTTATGTGAACCGCGCAAGACCGTGTAATGTGTGGTACCGGAATCAAACCAGACATCCAGCGTATCGCGGTTTTTGACGTACATATCGGCATCATCACCAAGCAAATCGGCGACTTCGATTTTTTGCCAGGCTTCGATACCTTCTTTCTCAACACGTTGCGCAATTTGCTCTAGAAATTCCGATGTACGTGGATGCAGTTGCCCCGTTTCTTTGTGCAAGAAAAACGCCATCGGTACGCCCCATTGACGCTGACGTGACAATGTCCAGTCTGGGCGATTGGCGATCATGCCATGCAGGCGCGCTTTGCCCCATGCCGGGAAAAATGCGGTCTCGTCAATCGCTTTTAATGCGGTTTGGCGCAGGCTATTGCCACCATCTTTTGGTGTATTGTCCATACTCGCAAACCATTGCGATGTTGCACGGTAGATGATCGGCGTTTTATGACGCCAGCAGTGCATATAGCTGTGATCAAACATCTTTAGCGAGAACAAGGTACCCGCTTCTTTGAGTTTGTCGCAGATCGGTTTGGATGCTTCCCAGATCGTCATACCCGCGAAGAAGGGCAGTGAAGACGCAAACTTTCCGTCGCCCATGACAGGTGCGATGATGGCATCATCCTTCATGCCGTGTGCTTTGCAGGATTGGAAATCTTCGATACCGTAAGCCGGTGCGGAATGGACAATGCCTGTGCCGCTATCCAGCGTCACGTATTCACCCATATAGACGGGAGAAAAACGGTCGTAGCCCGCATCCAATTGTGCCATCGGATGTTTAAAATTGATCTCTGAAAGATCAGCACCGAGGCAGGTCGCGATGACTTTACCTTCTAGACCGTAATTGGTCAGCGACGCCTCTACCAGATCGTTTGCCAGAATCAGCAAGGTCGGTTCGCCCTCACGTACGGTCTCGACCAGTGCGTAAGTGATTTCCGGGTGCATGTTCAATGCTTGATTGGATGGGATGGTCCACGGTGTCGTGGTCCAGATCACGCAATAGCCTTTATCGACAGGCAGCTTGGCGAGTTTAAACGCCGCAGCGATCTTGTCGTGCTCTGCAAACGGGAAGCCGACATCGATTGACGGGTCGCGTTTATTTTCATATTCGACTTCTGCCTCTGCTAATGCAGAGCCGCAATCAAAACACCAGTTGACCGGCTTCAGGCCGCGATACACATAACCTTTTTCAAGCAATTTTCCGAGTGCACGGATTTCATCGGCCTCGTTACCGAAGTTCATGGTTTTGTAGGGATTGTCCCATTCACCCAAGACACCCAGGCGGATAAAATCTACTTTTTGTCGTTCTATCTGCTCGTTTGCATAGGCGCGCGCTTTGGCTTGCACTTCTGCCACCGGCAGATTTTTGCCGTACAGTTTTTCGATCTGGATTTCGATCGGCATGCCGTGGCAATCCCAACCCGGCACATACTGCGCATCAAAGCCCGCCATATTGCGTGCTTTGACGATCATGTCTTTCAGAATTTTGTTAACTGCGTGGCCGATGTGGATGTCGCCGTTGGCGTACGGTGGGCCGTCATGCAGAATAAATTTTGGACGATTGGTAGAGGCCTTGCGGATGCGCTGATAGATTTTTTTATCTTGCCATTGCTTCACCCATTGCGGCTCGCGCTTGGCGAGATCGCCGCGCATCGGGAACGGGGTTTCAGTCATATTGACTGGATACTTGCTGGCGACTTTTGCTGACTTTTCGTTAGACATAATTTTCTTTAAGTGAGTTATTTTTTTTGCGTTCTTTGTAAAGACGACTCAATTTAATTCAATTCAAAAATGCTCGAATATCCTTGAATTAAACAAAGAGAAGTGGTCTTCAAATTCGGTCAGTAGCAGAGATCGCACCCGTGGCACGATTACGAAAATACGCTCTGGCCTGTTCGGCATCGCGCTCAATCGCTTCGGTCAGGGTTGGCAGATCGATGTATTTTTCTTCATCACGCAGCTTCTGTAAAAACTCTATCTGGACCACTTTGCCATAGGCATTGCCGCTGTAATCAAATACATGTGTCTCTAGCAGCACGCGGCCACTATCATCTACCGTTGGTCTTACGCCCAGGCTAGCGACGGCAGGCAAAGCTTGCTCGGATAAACCATGCACTTGTACGATAAAGATGCCTTGCAAAGCAGGACGATGATGCGCGATTTGTAAGTTCAATGTAGGGAAACCGATGGTGCGTCCTAACTTTTGACCATGTACTACATGCCCAGATATGCGATAAGGACGCCCAAGTAAATGTTCGGATTCGACAAAGTTACCTGCCGCCAGCGCAGCACGCACAGCAGATGAGGATATACGCTCGCCTTTGTGTTGCACCGCAGGCAGTGTTTCGACCTCAAAGCCAAATCGTTTGCCAGCTGCGATCAGCATGTCGATATCGCCAGCACGTTTGGCGCCGTAACGAAAATCTTCGCCAACCATTAACCATTTCACGTGCAAGCCTTGCACCAGAATTTTTTCAATAAAATCTTGTGGTGACAGCGCAGCAAAATGCGCATTGAAATGCTCCACGATCACACGGTCGATGCCAGCTTCTTGCAGCGACAGCATATTGTCACGCAGATTGGCAATGCGGCTAGGCGCTTTACCGATATCGCCAGACAATTGCGCAAAAAATGCCCGTGGATGTGGTTCAAACGTCATGACCGCAGCTTCAACGTTCAAGCGTGTAGCGGCGGCGCGCAAGTGGGACAGTAAAACCTGATGTCCAAGATGTACGCCATCAAAGTTGCCTATTGCCAGTGCGCAGGGCGCACGCGAGGCAGCGTTGGGAAGTCCGCGAAATACCTTCATATTTTTTGAGTGACTGCTATGAGTAACTACTGAATGCAAAACCTTCGATTATAAATGCATTCTCATTACGTTTTTGCTTTGGATGAGGGAAAGAAAGACTTTCGTTGATGATAATCCTAGAAACGACAGTTGACCGCTTGTCAGTGTTAATAAGTATTTGATTAAATTGAATCGTTTCAGTATTTTTGCCGTCACCGTTCTGGTCACAGCGCTACGAATCTGATTGCACACTTTTTCGGCTCCCCAGCGGCGTTACTCCTCGTTGCAACGTGAAGGTTGCGCCTCGTCTCGCCTTGCTGGAAAGCCGAAAAAATGCACACTCAGACTCGTCCAACTGACGTTTCTAGGATAATTCGTCTGGGACTATCGATTTTTGAACAATTAAGACTTCAGTGAAAACTTTTACGCTCTCAACTTTACCAGACTGATAATGTTGAAAAGCCATTCTTTGTTGTATTTTTCATCAACAAAATTACAAGCTAAAGCAATATACTCCCCATTATTTTTTGTAAAAATGCTCTATTGTCCAGTAATCATATGGACAACTAAGATATACAGGCTACCAGTATATTATTTGTGGGCGTTGTGTAAATAGTCTGGTGAGTTAGTTTTGATCGGTAACGGCGATCCTTAAACCCAGATTTCCCATTAGACCGCTACTACTTCGCAGAAACGCAGACAGCATGCGGTGTTCAGAGGGATGGCACCAACGCGATTTGATTGGGAGCGCTATAGCGACAATTGCACCTCTGGCGAACTGCCTAGCGTTGTTGCTCCTCCTGGCAAGATGCAGCTTGCGTCGTCGCATCTAGCCAGTCAGTCCGCCAAAGGCACACTTGCCGCTGTTCCAATGGAAAATCTGGGTTAAATTCTATTCCTTGGCCTGCAACTGAGGGACTTCTTATTTACCACACTCCATTTACTCTTTAATCGCCTCAACGCTGAAATACAAAGTTACCTCATCGCTCACAAATGGCACATATCGTCCAACATTAAAATCACTGCGCAGGATTTTGGTGTAGCCATTGGCACCACATGCAGAACGTAAATAGATCACCATAAAGCGGCAATTGAATTGCGTCAGCTCGAACTTAGCAGGCTTAGTGATGCCTTTGATGGTTAAATCACCATCAATGCCGGTGAGTTTTCCAGCATCGTCAAATCGTAAGGCATTTGATTTAAAAGCGATTTTTGGGAATTGCATCGCATCAAAAAAACTAGGTGAGCGTAAGCTGGTGTCGAACAGCGCGGTGCCGGTACTGACCGAAGCAGTGTCGATCTCAAATTGAACCGAGCCAGTTTTATTGGCAGTATCTAGCTCAATCGTGCCGGTATTCATGTCGAACCGCCCACGTTGCAGAGACAAGCCCCAGTGGTTGTATTCAAATACGGAGAAAGTATGCTCAGGATCGATTTGATAGCGATCAATGGCGTGGGCATTTGGAAGAACAAGCCATAGCAGCAGAAATATTATCGAGACGTAACGGCCAGACAGATGACGCAAAAGCAAAAGCGGCATAATGAACTCCTCAGATTCCCCGAATAATCACACTTTTATTCTACTGAGATGTGTTCTGGCCGTGTTAAATTTTCACGGTTCATTTACGACTACGAAACTCATTTTGAAATGGATTTATGCCGAACAATGTAGTGATAAGAGAAGCGTGCCTGGCTGACCGCCATAGGGTGCATGAGATTGCCAGCGTTGCTATGCGTGAATTTGGTCTGGAGCCAGATTTTGATCATTTAGACCGAGACTTGGGGCAATTTGGCGTGCTTAGCCAAGCGGTTCTCACGCAATTGGTAGCGGAGTTAGATGGAGAAATCGTCGGTTCATTAATACTCTCTCGCAAAAGTGAACGTGTCCTTAAACTCTCTGCCTTTTATGTGGATTCTGCTACCAGAGGGAAGGGCATTGGCAAAATTTTGCTTCAAAACGCAGTCGTGATCGCTAAGCAAACAAGCTATGTCAGCATTTATCTAGAGACATGGACAACGATGTTTGCAGCTGTTCATCTCTATAAATCAATGGGGTGGCAGATCGGGGAAAAGCTTGACCCAAGCACCGGGGCTGAATGGTCTTATGTGCTTGAATTAAATTGAATTAGATTGAGCTTGAGCTTGAATTACGCTGAAGCTTAATTAAGTTAAGAAGTTTTCATCGGATTTTGAGCTTTTGAGCATAGTGCTCACCTCACTTCGCTTACTTCACCCTCAAGCGCCACAAAGAAGTCACTTCTTTTGATCTGGCGCCATGCAAAGGGTCTTCGCTATCGGTCGCTTTGCCATGCCGTGGTTTGATATCCATTTTTCCAACGACTTCTAAACCGCCCGCATCCATCCACGACCATAATTCTGCCGATGTGCGCAAGCCCAGATGTTCTGCCAGATCGGACAGAATAAGCCAGGCCTCGCCTTTGGCTTCTAAATGATCCGCGACGCCGGATAAAAATCCACGCAACATGCGGCTGTCTGGGTCGTAGACTGCATATTCAATTGGCGAGTTGGGGCGGGCAGGAACCCACGGTGGATTGCAGACTATCAGCGGCGCGCGGCCTGCCGGAAATAAATCTGCCTTAATGAGGTCGACTTGCTGGTCGCTCCCTAATCGGTGAATATTCTCACGGGCGCAGCTTAATGCACGCTCATCTTGATCGGTAGCGATAATGCGCTTGATGCCGCGTTGTGCGAGCAAAGCAGCAATGACGCCGGTGCCGGTGCCGATATCAAACGCCAGTTCGGTTGATGGCAATGGCGCTTTAGCGATCAGATCCAAATATTCGCCACGAACAGGTGAGAACACGCCGTAATGTGGGTAAATGCGGTTGTTCAGCGCCGCGATTTCTACGCCGTTTTTACGCCACTCATGCGCGCCGGTCAGTCCTAATAATTCTCTAAGCGACGCGATGAAAGGCGTGCTGTTTGCATCAACGACACCATAAGCCTCAGCGCAGGCTTGGCGCAGATCAGGGGCACGGCGGAGGGGAGTGCTGTAGTCGGCATTAAACGGCAATAACAGCATTGCCAACACACGGGCACGCTGTGATTGAGCTTGGCGATGCAGGTGGAAAGCCTCTGTCATCGTCGCCGGAGCTTTCTCAATTTTGCGTGATTTAGCCGGCTTTTTATCGATACGTCTGGCCAATGCTTGTAATAGCTGGCGTGCATTTTGAAAGTCGCCACGCCATAACAAGGCAGTACCTTCGCAAGCGAGACGGTACGCGGTGTCGGCAGTCATGCGGTCATCAGCGATTTGCACACGTTTAGGCGCTGGCGATCCACTTTCAGAATGCCAGCGAGCGGTATGCACTTGGTCGTTTTCGGTCCAGCTAATGACAGGGAGATCGCTCATGGTTTATTCAGTTGCACTAAGTAGCGCCAGGTTGCAGTTTAAGTTGAAGCGCCAGAGTTTAACAAAGATTGCCTGGCGGATTGGGAAAGATCGCTATTGCCTTCCGTTGATAAATAGAATTAGCTATGTATTTGGCGGTCTTCGCATTATTACTGTTTTATTGCTGATAGATGCTGATGTGCGTTGGTATCGCTAGATCTTTTATCCGGGGCGCTAGTATCTTTAAGCTGAGGTGAAAGTGATCTGTGCTGTACGTAGCGGGATTCTAATTTTTTCGTACCACTTTCATAGGCGGTAAAATAATACTCCATATAAGCATATTTAAGTTGTCCATATAATCATTGGTCTATCCGCTATATTTAAGATTTTTACAGGGGAGTATATTGTTTTTTCGAGTGGGTATTAATGGCTTGGGCAGAGAAATACGATTGCTGCAGCTAGCGATATCCGCGCATATTTACAGCGTCGGCTCGTATCGGTATTAAAAATACAATGCCACATCGGTAATCTAACTTTATGTGCGTTTCGTGTTATACAACTTACAGCTATTAAACAAGCGCCACTCACAAATTCCACATATAAGTGCCACATACTAGGTATCGTCATTATTCAATGGCAAGCTTGCACTGCACTCCATCGTATGTTTCTTAAGAAAGTAGCACACTCATGTTTGCCGAATCACCTGGTGATTCATTCGCTGATTTTGTGTGCCTTAGCAATGCGCATCAGATCAACATTGTGGAAGACTTAGTCAAACAAGGCTGGTCACAACAAAACATTTTTTTGTCCGAAAATTTAACCCTGGCTCTGGCGGCGGAATGTCAAGTATTGGCAGATATCGGCGCATTAAAATTAGCCAATGTTGGTCGTGGTGCTGAGCAAGCTATCCGGCCAGAGATTCGCGGTGACCAAATCCAATGGCTAAAAGCAGGACAGTCGCTGGCATGTGATCGCTATTTGCAAATTATGGAAACGGTGCGCATTGCTTTAAACCGGGCCTTGTATTTGGGGCTGGATGAGTATGAGAGTCACTTTGCTTTTTATGCGCCGGGAGCGTCTTATCTCAAACATCTGGACCGGTTTCGTGATGATGATCGCCGGACTGTGTCGGTGGTAATTTATCTGAACTTTCATTGGTTGCCAGAGCAGGGCGGTGCTTTAAGACTGCACCCCATCGGTAAATCTACGGAGGACATTTCTCCACTAGGCAGCCGCATGGTGCTATTTTTATCGGCGGATATGCAACACGAGGTGCTACCCGCAACGCGTGACCGGCTATCGCTCGCAGGTTGGTTTAGACGACGCGCTTGATCTTTAACGTGATCTGAAAACCAAGGTATTTAGGACAAACTTGCCATAAAAAATGCGTAATACCATTTCTATCGCTTAAATCGGTATTACGCATCTTAAAAAAACCAAAAAAATCACGGTGTAAACAAAGCGCTACATCAAGCCTTGCTCAAAAATGAGCTGGAAAATTGCTCTAGCATACTTCCCAACTCACCAAAACCAGAGGTAGCTACTTCACCGTTGGGCGTTAGCTTATCCACTAGGCCGGGCAACATTTCTGCCAAATGTTCTGCTGCACCGTCGTGCGACAAACCTGCTGCTTCTGCCAATTGTGCTAGCTGGCCATTGCCGAGCGCACTTTTGATTTGGTCTGCAGAGATAGGCAAATTATGACCATTGCTTATCCACGAACTGACGATATTGCCGAGGCCGGCGTTTTCAAATGCGCTGACTAAACCAGATAAGCCCGACGAGCCAGTTTGATCACTTTGACCATTTTGTCCGTTAGCAGATTGATTATTGGTAAGCATACCAAGCGCAGCTTGTAGCAACATCGCTTTGGGATCATTACCTTGATCCGAGTTGCCGCCCAACATGCCTAATGCTGAATCCAGAAGTCCCATACGATCCCTTTCTGAGGTGGTTGATGAATTACATTACAACGGAAATGACAATCATATTAATACTAAAAAGTTAATCTGATTGTGAACTTTATATGAATAGTTTCCGCAGGTATTTGTCATCCAAGTTTATTGCTCGCCGAGAGACTATTTTGCAACGCTGTCAGTGGCGCTGCGATTGTGTGCTCTGCTATATTTGCCGCATGAAAAAAATAAAAACAATCGCTTCAAAAATAGGGTTTAGTTTGATTGCTGTGTTATTTGGGGTGAGCTTCACTGCTGCTGGTATGGGGGCAGGTGCGATCCCTTTGGCTAAGCAGATAATTGGTTTGTGGAAAGCACAAAATCTGGTGGCGGTACAGGCGCAGATTGAAAAACTATCCCTGGAAGAGCACGACGGTGAGACCAGAACTTATCAGGTAAAGGCTGAATTTAGTTACAGCTATCAAGCCTTAGGTCACCGCAGCAAGCGCATTAACATCGGCGGCGACAGCAACGATAATATTGGCGACTACCAACGTGATATTTATCGAGAATTGCAACGCGCCAAAGACCAGGAGCAGTCCGTCACGCTCTGGGTCGATCCCGACGATCCTGAGTTTGCCGTCTATGACCGCGCAATTCGCTGGATGCGATTATTGTTTCTGTTGCCGTTTGCATCGCTGTTCCCTGCTGTGGGGATTGGCGCTTGCTGGGCACTCTGGAAAATCTGGCGGCCTTCGGCTGAACCTGTCATTCCTGTTGTTACAGCAGAATTCGCTCAACAACATAAAGTACCACTTTCTAGCCTGATCATTGCCCCCAGAACAAAGCGGTGCGTTGCCAATGGGTGTCTTTGCCGTGTTCTGGAACTTGCTCTCCTGGCCAATCGCTGGGGTGGCATTATTCTCATCTCATATTGGCAATAATCCACTGATCCTTACAGTTTCTATCTTCCCTCTGGTTGGTATTGGGATGATTGTTTTTGCAGTGAAATTATGGTTTGTCAGAAGCTGCATTGGTCAGCCAGTTTTAGTGACCACCAAAGCGCCGGAAATAGGGTTGAATGAATGGAAAGCCAGAATACGTTTTATACCACCGCTCGGTGAAAGTTTGGGTATGTTACGCACACCGCAAGCAAGTTGTCCGGTCAGGATTGAATGCCAGTGTCTTTATGAAGACAGCAGTGGTGAAGATACCAGCACTAAAACCTTGTGGTCGCTCGTCGTGGATGAGGTGCAGCTTGCGCATGGAACTTCGCAGACGAGTTTCATGGTCGATTTTCCAGCACAATTGCCAGCCTCAGGTGCTGCGGATGGTAAGAACAAAAAAATTATTTGGAAATTAGTAGTGAGAGTATTTGATGGCGATTTAGTTTTTCCTTTGTTGGTTGGTTCTGCATTGAACGAGTCTTCAAAGATCCACTGGCAGAGCCTGCTGCACAAATCAAAACCGCTATATCAGCTAGATTTGACAAAGCTAGCGGAGGCTGCGTCTTTGCGTAATGCCGCTGAGCGCAGGAATCCTTGGTTAGGGCGCATCTTTTTATTGTTTTTTGTCACGATTGCAGGATGGAGTTTGATCAAATTTTTGTTATCGGTGTTTGATCCTGCTCGTAACGAGGCGCAGTCAGAAATGGCGCCTGTACAAACCGAGACATATACACAATTACAGGCAAAGCTTGCTGAGGGTGCTGATCCAAATCGGCGTGACAACGATGGACTAACCAGCTTGATGCAGGCTGCGCAAGAAAAAGATTTGGCCAAAGTGCAATTATTATTATCGAGTGGCGCACGTGTTGACGATGTGACGCCAGTTGTCATTAGCGCTGCAGGTTACCGAATGGGAAACCGCAGCGCCTTATTTGATGCGATTAGTAGCGACGCGGTTGAAGTGGTTGGTGTTTTACTTGATGCTGGTGCTGACATGCGATTAGCCAGCAATCAGGTCTGGACGCCCATGCATTACGCTGCCTATGTCGGCGCTGTGCGCAGTATGCGTGTATTGCGAGAGCATGGTGCTGAGATTGATGTGCCGTTTAGCGAAGCACGCGGTTCTACCCCATTGATGGTTGCTGCGCAATATGATCAGTTGCAGTCAATCCAGTTTTTACTGGAATCTGGTGCCGATAAAACGAAATTAGATTTGTACGGAGAAAATGCATGCGGCTATGCACGTTATTTTAAAAAAACAGCGGCTGCAAAAGCGCTTGACTGCGATTAACTTGAGAGATTAGTTCAAGAGAGTAAGTTCAAACAATCATTTCAAACAAAAAATAATCGCAGCACCGCAGTACTTTACATCCCTCCCCACGCCGCATTTAATGTCACAATCGCCGCCAGACCTGCGGTTTCTGTACGTAAGACGCGTGGCCCCATACTCAGGGTCAAGACACCTTGTCTGATCGCCAGCATTTCTTCATCATCAGAAAATCCACCCTCAGGACCGATCATCAGGCTGACTGATTGCGCGGGGTGATGACGTGCCCAGTCGGCAAGCGATTTATCTGCTCTGGGCGATAACAAAATGCGTTTATGCATATCTTGCTGTGCCAGCCATTTAGGCAAATCCATAACTGGAGATAAATGAGCCAGGCGATTACGCCCACATTGCTCCGCCGCAGCGACGATAATGCCTTGCCAGTGAGCGAGCTTTTTTTCAGCACGCTCTGCCGATAATCTCACCACACAACGTTGGGATGACAATGGCTGTATGGTCGTCACGCCAAGCTCAATCGCTTTTTCAATAATCCAATCCATCTTGGATGCTTCCGGCAAAGCCTGCGCCAAAGTCAAGGCAAATGGTAGTTCGCATTCTTCCGGTAAAAATACTTTGACTTCTGCGGTAACACTTTTTTTTGTAACGGACACCAAGGTGGCGACATAACTGGCGCCTTCGCCATTAAATAGAGAAATGTTCTCGCCAGCAGAAAGTCGTAAGACAAATATATGGTGAGCGACATCTGTAGGCAGATCAATCGAGGCGCCGATGGTAAGCGGTAAAGGGCAAAAGAAGCGAGGCATGTTCTATTTGTATAAAAGAGTATTCGTGTGACGGTATCGAAAAACGCCATATCATGGAAAAAGATTATACGGCAGGCTTTACTAATTTCGATTTGTGCAAGGAGTGATACTGGGAAGCTGACGGTGCAAATTTCTTATAAAGGAAGATTTTGCGGATAGTCCGTTCTAGGGACGCGGCTAAGCACTATATGTATTGCTACTAAATCATTGCGGTTCGCGCTTTGTTTGTTTTCTTATCGGATTTAAATTTATACTCCTAATTAGTATATTTAAGTGTCCATGTATTCATTGGTCTATAGGGTATTGGCGTTTAATTCAACTATTTGAACGATAGATAAAAGCCATCGTTCTATCTCTGATTTCGCTCTTCAATATTGCTTGTTCTAATCACGCCATCGCCATTGCGCGTGCAGATCAAGAGTGCTTCGTCGCTTTTAAAAAAGCTGTCTTTTCTGAAAATCTAAGTTTACGTCACATCTCACTTGCTCTGATTTTTTGGGTTTACTGAAATAGGGGGTAAATCGTCACTTGTTCGGCGCATCTACAGAATGCAACATCGCCAATAATCACACTTGTATAAATGTGTAATAGCAGCGTTTTGCTTGCTTCTTAGAAATAGATGGGAGTCGGTAATGGCCGAAGATAGCGATCTCGAAAGAACCGAACCGGCGTCGCCCAAGCGCTTAGAGCAGGCGCGTGAAGAGGGCGATGTCCCGCGCTCAAGAGAGTTGTCTACTTGCACGATCTTGCTTGCCGCGGGCGCTGGCTTATGGATGTCTGGCGGTTCTTTAATCAGGCAGTTGAATCATATGCTCATCGATGGATTATCGATGGAGCGTACTTTAGCGTTTGATCACGATATGTTGTTTTCGCACATCGGCATGATCTTGATGGATGTGTTGCTCGCTTTTGCTCCGCTCGGTGGTTTGTTGATGCTGGTTGCAATTGGATCTCCGTTATTAATCGGTGGCTGGCTTTTTAGTGCTAAAGCCTTGCAACCTAATTTTAGTCGTATGAATCCTTTGTCTGGTCTGACGAATATGATTTCGTCCAAGGCCGGTGTGGAGTTAGTTAAGGCAATTCTCAAAGCGCTGATTGTCGGAACGGTTGCTTGGATCGTCGTAATGAATCAAAAAGATGCCATCTTCGGCCTTGCTTCCGAGCCTTTGGCCGCTGGCAGCGCACACATGGCAACCATGCTTGCGATCTGTTTTTTATCGATCGTCGGTGCCTTGGTATTGATTGCCGGAATTGATGTTCCATACCAAATGTGGAGTTATGCCAACAAGCTCAAAATGACCCATCAAGAAGTGATACAAGAATCAAAAGAAGCCAACGGTAATCCCCAGATTAAAGCCAAAATCCGCGCGCAACAGCGCGAAATGGCGCGTCGCCGGATGATGTCAGAAGTACCGACAGCCGATGTCGTAGTCACCAATCCAACGCATTACGCGGTCGCTTTGAAATATAAAGATGGTAGCAACGGTGCGCCGAGAGTGGTTGCCAAAGGTGCTGATGCCGTCGCTGCAAAAATTCGTGAACTGGCTGCAGAAAATAATATTCCCTTGCTAGAGGCGCCTCCCTTGGCACGTGCTTTGTTTAAGCACACTGAGTTAGGTGACGAAATTCCAGAGACACTTTACGCGGCCGTTGCAGAAGTTCTGGCTTACGTCTTCCAGTTAAAAACATTCCGTCAGCATGGCGGCCTCAGGCCATCTGTGCCTTTCGATTTAGCAGTTCCTGCTGAACTTGATCCAAACAACGCTCCTCAACCAGCGAATACCGCCGGAGCTAATCCATGAATGGTTTGAAATTACCCGCCTGGATGAGCATATTTAGTAACAAGGCCATTGCTGCGCCGATACTCATCATCATGATGTTGGCGATGATGATATTGCCGCTGCCCGCCTTTGTACTCGATGTCTTTTTTAGCTTCAATATTGCGCTAGCAATCATTGTTTTACTGACCAGCTTATACACCATCAAGCCACTTGATTTTATGGTGTTTCCAACCGTGTTATTGGTCAGCACGATGTTGCGCTTATCACTCAACGTGGCATCAACCCGGGTAGTGTTGACCGAGGGGCATACCGGTCCAGATGCTGCCGGTAAAGTGATTGAGGCCTTTGGACATTTTCTGATTGGCGGTAACTATACGGTTGGTATTGTAGTCTTTGTTATTTTGACGATTATTAACTTTACCGTCGTGACCAAAGGTGCAGGTCGTATTGCGGAGGTCGGTGCCAGGTTTGCATTGGATGCGATGCCTGGTAAGCAAATGGCGATTGATGCGGATTTAAATGCGGGCCTGATTGCGGAACAAGAAGCACGTCGTCGCCGTACCGAAGTCGCGCAAGAAGCTGAGTTTTATGGTGCGATGGATGGTGCTAGTAAGTATGTTCGTGGTGATGCAGTGGCGGGCATTATGGTCACCATCATCAATATTGTTGGTGGCTTAATTGTAGGTATGGTGCAGCATGATCTGGATTTTGCAACAGCCCTAAAAAACTATACTTTGCTGGCAATCGGTGATGGTCTGGTTGCGCAGATCCCGTCACTGATTATTTCAACAGCGGCAGGTATCGTAGTATCTCGGGTTGCCAGTGATCAGGATATTGGCGGTCAACTGATTGGCCAATTATTTGCTAAACCACAGGTGCTGTTCATTACAGGTGGCATCGTTGGTGGCATGGGTCTGATTCCAGGCATGCCACATGTAGCTTTTTTATTGTTAGCTTTACTTCTGATCGGTGGCGGTTACTTATTAACCAAAAAATCGGATGTCGTCCCCACGCCCGAAGAGCAAGTTGCAGCGCCAGTTCCGCCGTCTGAAATGGAAGAAGCAACATGGCAAGATATCCTGCCAGTAGATACTTTAGGTTTAGAAGTTGGCTATCGCCTCATTCCTTTGGTTGACAAAGGGCAGGGAGGGGAGCTGCTTAGACGAATTAAAGGAATCCGCAAGAAGTTTGCGCAAGAGGTAGGTTTCTTATCGCCCCCTGTGCACATCAGAGACAACTTAGAGCTTAAGCCATCGGCGTACAAGATCACGCTAAAAGGCGTTGAGGTCGGCGTCGGTGAGGCGATTACCGGGCAATATCTGGCAATTAATCCCGGCATGGTATCTGGCACTTTGCCTGGCCCGATTACGACAGACCCAGCGTTCGGATTGCCTGCAACCTGGATTGACGCTGCCATGCGGGAGCAAGCCCAGACTATGGGTTATACCGTAGTGGATGCCGGTACTGTCATTGCCACTCATCTCAACCATTTAATTACATCGCATGCGGCTGAGCTGCTGGGTCGTCATGAAGTTCAGCAATTGATGGACCACCTCGCAAAAGACACGCCAAAGTTAGTCGAGGAATTGGTGCCTAAACTATTGCCACTGTCTATTTTGCAGAAGGTATTACAAAACCTATTGATCGAGGGTGTGCATATCCGCGACATGCGCACCATTATCGAAACCTTATCTGAGCATGGCATGCATACCCAAGACGCAAACGAGCTGACGACTTACGTTCGCATTGCATTAGGTCGGGCAATTGTGCAGCAGATATTCCCGTCCACCAATGAGTTGACGGTGATGACATTAGATAACCGGCTCGAACGTTTGCTGATGCAAGCATTGCAAACGAGTGGCTCTGATGGCGCAGGTATTGAACCAGGATTGGCAGATACCTTGGCAACTCAGACAGAGGCAGCAGCAAAACATCAAGAGCAGATGGGTTTAGCGCCGGTTCTGTTAGTGCCGGGTCCTTTAAGAGCGTTGTTGTCGCGTTTCTTGAGGCGTACTTTGCCGCAGTTAAAAGTGTTATCGCAAGCAGAATTACCAGAAACAAAAACAATTAGAGTTACCAGCCTGGTTGGAGGGCAATTATGAACGTGAAGAAATTTTCAGCGAATACATCGCGCGAGGCAATTCGTATGGTGAGGGATGCACTCGGTTCGGATGCAGTCATTCTCTCTAATCGGAACGTCGATGGAAAAGTAGAAATACTAGCGATGACAGATGAGACGATGAGTTCAATTGCGACATCATCGGATCAGCGTGCGATCCCGGAGACGGCCAAATTTCCACCGCGGTTGCAGCAGACTGAACAGGGATGGCAAGCCAGCGAATCGCCTCTGCTCTCAAAATCTCAGCCACACGTGCTAGATAACATAGTCAGCGCCGGTGAGTTAGCCGACGTGATGACTGAAATCCGGTCTATGCGCGGTATGCTGGAAGCGCAATTGGCAGAGATATCCTGGACGAACACCCAAAAACGTCAACCTCAAAAGGCAGAAGTAATGCGAGAGATGCTGGCAACGGGTTTCAGCGCAAGCTTATCCCGTTATCTAGTCGATAAAATGCCAGAATCTGAAACCGTCGCTAGTAGTATGGATTGGATTAAAGCGATTTTAAATCGCAATTTATCCACTATCAATAATGAGAATGAAATTTTAGAAAAAGGCGGCGTTTATGCTTTGGTTGGCCCTACAGGCGTAGGCAAAACCACCACCACAGCAAAACTCGCTGCCCGTTGCGTGATGCGCCATGGCCCTGCCAAACTAGCATTGATTACGACGGATGGTTATCGTATTGGTGGCTACGAACAATTGCGTATTTACGGCAAAATATTAGGTGTGATGGTGCATTCGGTTAAAGATGAATCTGATTTACGGATTGCTTTGTCTGAACTAAAAAATAAACATACCGTATTAATCGACACGGTCGGCGTCAGCCAACGCGACAAAATGGTGACAGAGCAGGTTGCTATGTTGTCTGGTGCAGATGCCAATGTAAAACGCTTATTGTGTTTAAACGCGACCTCTACAGGCGAGACACTTAGTGAGGTCGTTCGGGCTTATCAGGGTAGCGGGTTGGCGGGATGTATTTTGACTAAGCTTGATGAGGCCGCGACTATCGGCGGCGTGTTAGATATCGCGATTCGTCAAAAGCTTCATATCTATTATCTCGCCAGTGGCCAGCGTGTGCCTGAGGATTTGCACATCGCAAACAAGCAGTACCTGGTTGATCGCGCATTCAAATTAAAACGAGAGACATCTGCCTATCGATTGCAAGATGAAGAGCTACCGATGGTGATGGCAAATGCGGCTATGGCTTCCGCCGCGAATACCAATAATGGTTTGCGGGAGGTGTCTTTTGGCTAGTTTTGATCAGGCAGAAGGCTTGCGCCGGATGTTAGAGGCGCCAAGACCGCGTGTGCTCACGTTTTTATCCGCTTTGCGTGACGAAGAAAAAAGTGGCATGCTTATTAATTTAGGTGCTTCTCTTGCGAGAAAAGGGCAGCAAGTCTTGATGGTTGATGCCAGATCTTCGGCCAATAGTATTGGCGCTTGGCTCAATGCAAATACCGAGCAGACCTTGTTGGACGTTGCAAGACAACGGCGTACAATGCAAGAGGCAGTAAAAATTGTATCAGCAGGCTTATCTGTGACGATGCTCTCAAAATATGCGACTGCGTTGGCGCGATTGCCCGCCGAAAATACTAAGCGTTTATCCCGTGTTTTTGATGTTGCTGCAAACAGTGCGGACTTGGTCATTGTGGACAGCGAAATTGATGGCGATGATGCGTTCCCGCTAGCTTCATTTGAAGAGAGCGAAGTCGTAATACAAGTATCTGCCAATGCGGCCACGATTAAAGATGCTTATGGTTTGATTAAACGTGTCAATAACCGTGTAGGCCGTCGTTCTTATGGTATTTTAGTATCGGGTGTAACAGAACCGGAAGCACGATTGGTTTATACCAATATGGCACAAGCGGCTAGTCGATATTTAGCAGTACCTTTGCATTTTGTTGGCTACGTGCCAGAGGACGATCACATGAAAAAAGCAGCGCATTTAGGTCGTTCGGTGATTGATGCATTCCCATTGGCGGGTGCCTCTATTGCGTTTTCTCAATTAGCTGAGCGGCTTGCCTTGACCGCAAGATCAACAGCCCGCTCAACATTAGGTTTACATGGATTGCCAGAGTTAGGTATTCGTCTCGGAATTTGATTGATTATGTACACCGCTAGCGGAAAATCAGATAAAAATTCCCTACTTACGGAGCATGCTCCACTAGTGAAGCGACTCGCTTATCAATTAAAAGCGAGATTGCCCCCCAGCGTCGAAGTTGATGACTTAGTGCAGGCCGGTATGATAGGTCTGCTAGATGCCGTTAACCGTTATGAAGATAATCACGGCGCACAATTTGAAACCTATGCAGTGCAACGCATACGCGGTGCAATGCTGGATGAATTGCGCAGCAGTGATTGGCTGCCGCGTGGTGTGCGCCAAAACATGCGCAAAATTGAAAACGCAATGAACGCATTGCAGCAAAAATTGGGACGTCCACCGCTAGAAACGGAAGTTGCTAAGTTGCTGAAATTGAGTCTGGCCGAATACCAGGATTTGCTGGGTGAGAGTGGTGGACATCAACTCGTGTATTACGAAGATTTTCATGATGCAGATACCAAAGAGCATTTCCTCGATCATTACTGTAACGATCGTTCAGGCGATCCTTTAGAAGATCTTTTGCATGGCGATTTTCGTGATGCTGTGATCTTCGCGATTGATAGTTTGCCCGAGCGAGAAAAGCTACTCATGGGTTTGTATTACGAACAAGAGCTCAATTTAAAAGAGATAGGCGCCGTCATGGGCGTATCCGAATCCCGGATATCGCAACTTCATAGCCAGGCAGTAGCCCGACTCAGGGCTTCTTTAAGGGAGAAAGCGTGGACTGGGCTAGCCTAATTGGATTTATCTTAGTAGTTGTCGGCATCTTTTCAGGCCAACTGATTGAGGGCGGACGCTTATCCTCCTTAGTGCAGCCTGCTGCATTTGTCATCGTTGTTGTCGGCACGATCGGCGCTGTATTGTTGCAAAGCCGGATGCCCACGTTTATCCGTGGTGTCAGGATGCTGAAATGGATTGTTTCCATGCCAGTCGATACCAGTAAAAAAACTATACAAGAGGCATTGATCTGGAGCGTAGTTGCTCGCCGCGAAGGTTTTTTGAGCCTTGAACGTTACATGGAATCCAGCAAAGATCCTTTTATAAGCAAAGGTTTACGCCTTGTTATTGACGGTATTGATCCTGCCCGCATAAAAGATATTCTCGAAGTTGACGTGTCGTTATACGAAATGGAGCAACGGCAAGCCATCAAGATTTGGGAAGCGGCTGGCGGCTATTCGCCAACTATCGGGATTTTAGGCGCGGTACTCGGCCTGATCCATGTGATGGAAAATCTGAGTGATCCCAGTAAGCTCGGTAGCGGGATTGCAGTCGCTTTTGTAGCGACAATTTACGGTGTAGGCCTGGCAAATTTGTTGTTCCTACCTATCAGTAACAAGCTGAAAGAAATTGTCCATCGTGAGGTAGTAAGGCGCGAAATGTTATCGGATATTTTTTACAGCATCGCATTTGGCGATAGTCCTCGAGTGGTGGAAGAGCGCCTGGCAAACCATAAAAACTGATATTAGCCATGGCCAGAAAGAAATATCATGAAGAGAGTGACAACCATGACAGATGGTTAGTTTCTTACGCCGATTTCATTACCTTGTTATTTGCTTTTTTTGTCGTCATGTATGCTATCTCATCGGTCAACGAAGGCAAGTACCGTGTGCTGTCTAATTCGCTTACAGGGGCGTTTGGTAAAGAGGTATTAGTTAAGCCGACTAAAAAAGATACCGACTTAGAGCCTGCGATTAAGTTAGATCCTCTTCCCATCATCAAACCCAGAAATACAGAGCCCTTACGCAAAGAGCGTGAGCAAATGACCGGGATCGCACGCGATATTCTGGCTGTTTTAGAGCCCTTGGTCAGAGAGGGTAAAGTAAGAGTCACACAGACAAGTCGTGGCGTTACGATAGAAATTAATGCAAGTGTGCTTTTTGCCCCGGGCGAGGCAAAGCTGAACGAAGATTCAAATCAGGCATTGAAGGCGATTGCATCGGTGTTAAAGCTGGACAATCACGCCATTCAGGTGGAGGGGCACACCGATAATCTACCTATTAAAAATACTAATTTTCCATCTAACTGGGAATTGTCCGCCGTGCGTGCCAGTACTGTCGTCCGATTATTCACGGAAAACGGCGTTGATGAAAATCGCATGACTGCCGTTGGACAAGGACCGAAAATGCCAGTCGGATCAAATGATACCGCGGATGGCAGGGCCAGAAATCGACGCGTAACGGTCACTATTCTGGCTATTTTGCCAGAATCGGGTGTTGACGTTCCGGTAACATCTGCCGATAAAAGAGCCAATTGAAGCTGGGATCTGCATGTAATATACAGGTGGAATATACAGAGTCGCTTACAAAAATACAGCGACGAACCCGTCGCTCCGTATGTTTTTTTGCTTAGCCGAGTGGAATCATCAATCAAATATGAATCCTTGGTTAAAATATACTCACTATGAGTATATTTAAATCGTCCAGACAATCATTGGGCAATAAGCCATATTGGGAGGTGCTGATGGGGGAGTATGTTAAATTTGATAGCTTATAGAAGTGCATGTAGCTATCAAAGAATATTTTCTGATTTTGATTTCAGGAGTTTACTAGGCAAGCCAAAGTTGGCAAAAGTGATTACTCCGTTGTATTCAATTAAGCTGCATTAACCTGCCACTACGCCTCGACCCGGCATGTTTTTGACTGTTGATTGTCCGTTTGGACCGTACATTGATCCTGCAGGATTGTTTTGCTGGAGTATGTTCAGTGCACTTTGGTTACGAGTGAACTGGCGGTTAATCAAAATACCATTTGTGCGGTTATTTTCTTGCGCTTGTTCAGAAATCGCTAAAAGCGTTTTCCAATAATTAGATGTTTCTACTTCTGTTGGTACTTGCTCCAGCAATGCTTGCATGCCAGACATATCGGATAGAAATCCCAGATCTTTTAAGCTTGATGCTCTTAATTTTTCTAATTCAGATACTTTTACAAGTAGCGCACTTTTATCTTTGGTGATTTCTGTCAGGTCATTCACACGTGCTTCAACTAGCGCAGCTTGTTCCAATTTCAACAACTCAGATAATGATGTCATTTCTACGACTTCATCTTTAAGGCATTGATTTAATTGGAGTAGTTTTGCGCTGGAGAGGTTCATGATGATTGTTTTCTAGAGTTTAATAAATCTTTAACAGTCTCAAGCAAGCCATCAGCTACTTTTTCTGAATTGACCTGGAAGCGTCCTTCAGAAATGGCGAGCTTAATTTCTTCCACTTTTTTTGTTGCAAACACACCGCTGCTAGCCTGAGTGTTTTGTAAAGCCTGCAATTGCGTCGACAGGGGCGAGATCTGCACCGTGTGCGAAGGCGTTGTTGCTACCTCTGCTTTATCGGGCGAACGATCAGTACGAACCTGAGTGCCAGTTGGTACTGCCGGCGTACTTTGTAGTGCGTCATTAATTTTCACAGCGTTACCCTCTTTATTCGGATTTATATACATCTACGTTATGTATATCGGCTGTGTTATTTTAAACTTTAACCTTGAGCAAGGAAATATCGTTCCGCAAGGTAATCCCGGTTCAATATGTGACCTCAATAACTCCGCCAGCTCTGGCTATTCCGCTAACTACCTGACCTGACATTGTCTTCGCTTTTGCTACTTGTCCTTCGCTTGCATTGTTTAATGCCTGTCCGTCAGTCGCTACCTGAAATCCTTTACCCGTGCTGGTTACACGCACAGATTGTCCTTGTTGCACTACTGGGGGACTTTTTAGTATGTCTCCTCTTAATGTAGTACCAGACGTGACGGATGTCGTTATTGACCTGCCTATTGCTTGTTCTGGATTTGTCACAACACCATTTGGGAGGCTTGATAGTTCTCCTTTGGTTTTGATTAGATCCGAGGCTGTCAGAACATGTCCTATCGCCAAAGATCCCGCAGTGACATAGTAATCACCAGTAATTTGCACATTTGCTGTCAGATACACAATCCAAGGAGTTGGTTCTGCGCAGCGTACGCCTACCGTAATCTTGCCCCAGGGTTTACTTCCCTGAGGTAAAAATGGCAATAAATTAGGGCATGCAGCTAAGTTTAAGCGACTATCCAGTGGCCCAACGCTAATACGCACATCGCCAGATTGGCCTGCGGACTGTGTTTTTAAAAAGTTTTCTGCTGCCTCCCGCACCGCCAAGGGATTTTGCTGAGCGTTGTTTGGCTCGGCAACGACTTGCGTGCTCAAGATTATGCTTAAGATGGCCAGCATTGATCTTGATATTAATCGCTTTTTCATTGGATTCTCGGTGGAAGCATTGAATCAAATTGTAGTTTTTATCTTGGAAAGTAAATCGAGGAATAGACGGTATTTTGGTCTTCTTTTTAGATGATTGGACTTGTCTTTGCGGGGATAACATGCAAAGCATCAAAAACCGTTTAAACAGCCGCTGATATTGCTTTTACTTAAATTATCGCGTTGTTATCAAGCTAAAACCGCACTAAAGCAGATCGTAATTGGAGGGAATATGGCTAACAGAATCGATGATTATTTTCGTTTTCAAGAAACTGCGCTATCTGTCAGAGGGCAGCGTCAGCAATTGATTTCATCCAATATCGCTAACGCCGACACGCCCAATTATAAAGCGCGCGATATCGATTTTTCGTCCGCGATGAATAATGCTTTAAATAATGCGACGACTGCAACATCGACTGGCGCTGCCGTCAATCAAAATGGCAATTTAGCAAACAATGCAATGCGTCAAACGGGAAATCAATCTCCAACAGAATTGGCGAAAACCTCACCAAATCACCTTGATGGACAAAATAATGCAGGCGGTAGCCAGTTACTTTATCGTAATCCAGCGCAGAGCAACATAGATGGTAATACGGTAGATATGGATGTGGAACGTAATCAATTTGCAGATAATTCTTTGCGTTATGAGGCCAGCCTTACTATGATTAATATGCAGATTCGCGGTATGTTAGCCGCTATCCAGGGGTAATTATTATGTCCTTGTTCAATATTTTTAATGTCGCAGGCTCTGCCATGAGCGCCCAGGCACAGCGCTTGAATGTGGTGTCTAGTAATTTAGCCAACGCCGATAGCGTAACCAGCTCAAACGGTCAGCCCTATAAAGCCAAGCAGGTAGTTTTTAGCGCCGTACCATCTGGCGATGCCACTGCCACATCCGTCAAGGTAAAAGAGGTCGTTGAGGACGGTAATCCGCCTAAATTGATGTATGACCCAAAGCATCCTCTGGCAGACGAAAAAGGTTATGTGGCGATGCCAAACGTGAATGTCGTCGAAGAGATGGTGAATATGATTTCTGCCTCTCGCTCTTACCAAACCAACGTTGATACGATGAATGCCGCTAAGACCTTGTTGCTTAAAACTCTGACTTTAGGTCAGTAACGAGTTAGCCAATTAAATAAAGTACTTCGAATAAAACACTTTTGTAACGCCCCTTTTTTTGTACCGCCCCAATACTGGATGAAGGATATCAAATGACCACAATAACTAATACCGTTGATCCAGCTTTGTTGGCGACGCAGAACGGCACCGCGGCGACAAAATCGACTGTGGCGGATACGCAAAATCAATTTTTAACTTTGCTAGTAACGCAAATGAAAAATCAAGATCCATTAAACCCGATGGATAACGCTCAGGTTACTAGCCAGCTTGCACAGTTATCAACTGTGACTGGTATCAATCAGCTTAATGCTGCAGTCGCAACTTTAAGCAGCAATATGATTGCAGGGCAAAATTTGCAAGCCGCCAACATGATTGGTCATGGGGTTATCGCGCCTGGTAGTGCAATTAGTTTGTCTAGCGGTAAATCGATTTATGGTATCGACCTAGCCCAAGGTGCGGACAAAGTCGATGTGGCGATTAAAGATGCTTCTGGTGCTACGGTTAAAACGATCAGCCTTGGATCAACAGAAGCAGGTCTTAGCCAATTGACTTGGGATGGTTCGACGGATAAGGGCAGTGCTGCACCTGACGGCCAATATACATTTGCCGTCACAGCCACTACCGCGGGCAAAGCAGTAGATGCGACAGCATTAAGTTTTGGGCTAGTTTCTAGCGTGACATCAAGCGCGCAAGGGGTCAAATTGAGTGTTGCCAATATTGGCGATATCAGTATGTCCGATGTGAAGAAAATCTATTAGTGTGGATCTCAGTTCAGCATCAGTTTTAACCTAAATTAGCGCAATCATTAGCTAACTTATTAGTTCAATTCTATTCCAGTAAAAAAGGGGAAACATCATGGGTTTTCAACAAGGCTTAAGCGGCTTGAATGCTGCATCAAAATCGTTAGATGTCATCGGTAACAATATTTCTAACGCCAGTACCGTTGGCTTCAAACAGGCAGAGGTGCAGTTTGCTGACGTATATGCCAATTCTCTGAACGGTGCCGGTGGTGCGCAAGTGGGTATCGGTACGAAAGTGGCTGCGATCGCCCAGCAATTTACGCAGGGTAATGTCAGCACAACTAATAATCCCTTAGATATCGCCATTAACGGCAATGGGTTTTTCCGGTTGAATACGAATGGAGCGGTGAGTTATTCCCGTAACGGCCAATTTCAGTTGGATAAAAACGGTTTTATCGTTAATGCGCAAGGCGCGCAATTGACAGGCTATGTTGCTAACGCCAATGGTACTTTGTCGACGGGATCTCCTGCTGCGATCAATATTAATACAGCAGATATTCCGCCTTCGCAAACTACTGCTGTTAATGCACTGGTTAATCTGGATTCACGTAAAACAAATCCAGGTGGTGCTACACCGATTGTATTTTCTCCTACCGATCCAACTTCATACAACAACGCGACCTCAGTTGCTGTTTTTGATAGCTTAGGTAATTCGCACGTATTGCAAACTTTCTTTGCGAAAGATCCGGCAGCTTTAACTTGGAATGTGTATGCCACCAGTGACGGTATACCTGTTGGCTACACACCGCCAGCAGCGCCGGTTGCCCTGGGCCAATTGACATTTGATAATTTGGGCAAGCTAGTTTCGGCAACTCCAGCATTTTCTGTCAACGACCCTAAGGCATTAAAAGTTGCTATTCCAGTCACGTCGGGTGCTGTAACGCCAATCTCTACACCTTTGGATGTGAAGCTAGACATGACTGGCTCAACGCAGTTTGGTTCTGATTTTAGTGTCAGTACATTAAAACAGGATGGATATGCGTCAGGCAAATTATCGAGTTTTACTACTGCTAAAGACGGCACTATCGTCGGTAGTTATACCAACGGTAAAACCTCCGTCCTTGGTCAGGTTGTTTTAGCTAATTTCACCAATCCAAATGGTTTGCAATCAATTGGCGATAATCAGTGGAACGAGACCTCAACATCTGGTCCCGCTTTGGTGGGAACACCTGGCTCTAGTGGTCAAGGGACGTTAACCTCATCGGCTGTCGAGGACTCAAATACTGACCTTACGGCGGAGCTCGTCAACATGATCACGGCTCAGCGGGTTTATCAAGCGAATGCACAGACCATTAAAACGGAAGACCAGATTCAGCAAACATTGGTGAATTTACGATAAACCATAACCTCCCGTGGCTCGCATAAGCTAAGGCGCTGCTGAATATTATGGCTATATACAGGCGTGCGAGTCTGACTGAAATTGAATGAAATGATCAGCAATATGCTGTCCCGTTAGTACGTATTGATTATTTTATACTCTAGGTAGGTATATATTAGCTGTCCATGTATTTCCTTGTTAAGGAGCTTATTTTAAGGAAAATAATGGGGAGTATATTGAATTAGCCAATGTCAGCCTACCAAAGTAAGAAAAAAAGCAGAGTAAAGATAAGGTGAAAATACGGTATTTATCTTGTTGTTTAGTACGATTTTTGTATTGATGTTAATGGTCGCAAAGCCGCAGAAAGTTAAACCATTCGGCGGGCAGCTGGCTGATATTTAGTAAAAATTCGGCCAATCTTTAGTTTTTATTTGGTAAGCAGTTTGGTCATTAGTTCGGCGGAGATTCTTGATGTATTGCTTATTAAAGAGAGGTGTGTAATGGATCGTTTTATTTATACCGCAATGACGGGAGCGAAACACATCCTTGAGCAACAGGCGACAAATTCCAACAATCTCGCCAATGCCACGACAACGGGATTTCGCGCGCAGATCGATTCTTTTCGTGCGGTACCTGTCATTGGCCCCGGATTGCCAACACGCGCCTTTGTTGTGGATGCTACCGTTGGTGCCGATTTTTCTACCGGATCATTGCAGATGACGGGACGTGAGTTAGATGTCGCAGTGCAGGGTAAAGGATGGTTAGTCGTCCAGCGCGAGGATGGTAGCGAAGCCTTAACCCGTAATGGCAGTTTAAAACTCAATGAAAACGGCGTGCTGCAAACCTTGGCTGGTCTTAATGTCGTTGGTGAGACAGGTCCGATTACCGTTCCTCCCGATGTCACTATTTCTATCGCTAAAGACGGCACTATCTCGACTGTCCCTAATGGCCCCAAAACGAGTGCGGTAGAAACTATTGGTCGTCTCAAGCTTGCCAATCCGCCAGAAGATAATCTGGTTCGCGGTGATGATGGTTTATTCAAAACAAAAGACGGCAGTGCGATTGATGCTGACGTCGCGGTGACTGTTGCCGGCGGTACCTTGGAAGGCAGCAATGTCAGCGTTGTCGAGTCTATGGTCACAATGATTAATTTGGCCAGACAATTTGAAATGAATATGAAATTACTCCAGAACGCTGAGAGTAACGCTACTAAAGCTAGTCAGATTATGGCTTTGAGTTGACTCAATTAGCCTCAAAATAACTAAAGAATAGGACTTACGCAAAACCGCCCCTGCTGCGTTGTAGCTCCTCGCTGTACTAAAAGTACTATCTTCGTCGCTACGCCTCGCCGGGACAATTTTGCGTAAGTCCTTAAGAACTGATTTGTTGCCTTCGTGCTCAGGAGAAATAAAATGATACGCTCACTATGGATTGCCAAAACCGGGCTAGATGCGCAGCAGACGCAAATGGATGTGATCTCCAATAATCTGGCAAACGTCAGTACCACTGGTTTTAAACGCTCACGTGCGATATTTGAAGATTTGCTGTATCAAACACTGCGTCAGCCGGGTGCGCAGAGTTCTCAGCAAACTCAATTGCCTTCGGGTTTGCAATTAGGAACGGGTGTTCGTCCGGTTGCGACGGAGCGTATTTTTACTCAGGGTAATTTGCAGCAGACCAGTAATAGCAAAGATTTAGCGATTCAGGGTGAAGGCTTCTTCCAGGTATTACTACCAGATGGCACTACTGGCTATACACGGGATGGTTCGTTTCAGGTAGACAGTCAAGGACAGATGGTGACTTCTAGCGGATTTGTAATCCAGCCAGCCATCACTATTCCAGCGAATGCACAATCCATTACCGTCGGACGTGACGGCACAGTGTCAGTGACGCAGCCAGGCTCTGCAGCGCCGGTTCAGGTCGGGTCAGTGCAATTGGCGACATTTATTAATCCGGCCGGTTTATTAGGTAATGGTGAAAATCTTTATACAGAAACTGCAGCGTCAGGTAGCCCTGGTACTAATACACCTGGTACCAATGGCGCTGGTTTATTGACGCAGGGATTTATAGAAACATCTAACGTCAATGTGGCCGAAGAGCTGGTGAATATGATCCAGACTCAACGCGCTTACGAGATCAATAGTAAAGCGATCACGACATCAGATCAGATGTTGCAAAAGTTAACGCAATTGTGAGTTTTTCATGATATTCAAGTCCTTCTTATTTGGTTTGTTCGCATGGTTTTTGGCTGGGTGTGCAGTTGTGCCGCCGCCAATTATTCATCAGCCGATGACGATGGCGCCACAATCAGCCAAGCCGCAAAGAGAGCTTAATGGAGCAATCTATCAATCGGCCTCTTACAGACCTTTATTTGAAGACCAAAAAGCGCGTTTGCTGGGCGATATACTGACGATCTCCATCAGCGAAAAAACCAGTGCTGGTAAGACTGGTGCAAGTTCTGCCAATAAGAGCGGCAGTACATCATTCAATGTGCCGTCATTCCTCGGCTTGTCTTCTGCTTTGACCAGCAATGCGGGTTTATCTAGTACTTCCTCAAGCAAATTTGCTGAAGCTGGGGCGCAAACCGCGAGCAATAATTTTACGGGCACGATTGCAGTCACCGTAATTGATGTTTTGCCTAACGGGAATTTATTGGTTAGCGGCGAGAAGCAAATTGCCTTTGATCAAGGGGCTGAATATGTGCGTTTTTCAGGTGTTGTCACGCCAGCTAGTATCTCTGCCGCCAATGTGGTTCCGTCAGGGCAGGTTGCTGATGCTCGTTTTGAATATCGATCGACCGCCAGAATTGATCGTGCGGAGGTCAATTCCTTGCTGACCCGGTTTTTCTTAAGCATTATTCCACTTTGATGGTGGCAATGCAAGTGCAGCACAGTGTAGTTGAGTGGAATAGAGTGGAGGCTTGAAATGATGAAATCAAATTGGATCAGACGCAGCATGGTCTGTATTTGCCTGTTGGGATCAACAGTGGCGATGCAATCCCATGCCGAGCGCCTGAAGGACATCGCTGGCATTCAAGGTGTGCGTCAGAATCAACTGCTGGGCTATGGATTGGTAGTCGGTTTGGATGGCAGTGGCGATCAGACAACGCAAACGCCGTTCACGGTGCAAAGTGTGATCAGCATGTTGCAGCAACTGGGCGTGAGTATTCCTGTCGGCACCAGTTTACAATTAAAAAATGTGGCAGCTGTGATGGTAACGGCATCGCTTCCTCCTTTTTCTCAGCCCGGACAAACACTTGACATCACCGTGTCTTCTATGGGTAATGCCAAGAGTTTACGTGGCGGTACCTTATTGATGACGCCACTCAAAGGCGCTGACAACCAAATTTATGCGATGGCACAAGGTAACGTGTTGGTCGGTGGTGTCGGTGCCGCTGCTGGTGGTAGCAAAGTGCAGGTTAATCATCTTAGCGTCGGACGTATTTCTTCCGGCGCAACTGTTGAAAAAGCTGTCGCATCCTTATTGGGACAAGATGGCGTAGTGCATCTGGAGCTCAATACCAGTGACTTCTCTACCGCGAGCAAGGTAGTTGATGCAATCAATAAAAAGTTCGGTGCCGGTACAGCGGCAGCGATGGATGGTCGGGTAATCCAGGTCAGAACACCACTTGGCAGCGATCAGCGCGTAGCGTTTTTAGGCAATCTTGAGAGTATAGAAGTCACTCCTGCCCAAATAGCAGCAAAAGTTATCCTGAATGCGAGAACAGGATCAATTGTGATGAATCAAGCGGTGACTTTAGACGCTTGCGCAATTGCGCATGGCAATCTCTCTGTAGTGATTAATACCGACACCTCAGTCAGTCAACCAAATGCGCTGTCCGCTGGACAAACTGCGGTTACACAAAAATCTGATATCAGTATTACCAAAGACGCAGGTCAGGTCGTCATGTTGAAGGCCGGCACCACTTTGAGTGATGTCGTCAAAGCACTTAACGCCATAGGCGCAACACCACAAGACTTGCTTGCTATATTGCAGGCAATGAAGGCTTCTGGTGCTATGCGTGCCGATCTTGAAATCATTTAAGGTGTTGCCATGATAGGACGCGCAGACATATCAGACAAACTGGCCTTTGATACCAAAGGCTTAGATGACTTAAAACAGTCAGCTAAAAATAATTCTCCAGATGCGCTGAAGGCGGCGGCCAAGCAGTTTGAAGCTTTATATATGACGATGATGCTTAAATCGATGCGGCAGGCTGGTGGTCAGGATGGGCCTTTTGATAATGAGCAAAGCAAGATGTACACATCCATGCTTGATCAGCAATTGTCGCAAAATATGGCAAAACGCGGCATAGGACTAGCCGATGCTTTAGTAAAACAGCTTTCCAATACACAATTAAGCCAAGCATTGCAAGGTGATGGCCTATCCCAAAACAATGGTGCAAATAATCTGAATAGCATCAACGCCCGGGGAATTGACTCGTATTTAAATAGCATGAAGCTAGGGCAAAAAGCGGCTTCATCTGATACTTCATCCATTAGCGGCACAGGAAATGTGAAAGAGTTTCAGCAGAAGCTAGCCGCCCATGCAGAACAAGCCAGCCTTGAAACAGGCATTCCCGCTAAATTTATGTTGGGGCAGGCGGCATTGGAGAGTGGTTGGGGTAAGAAAGAAATAAAATCTGTCGATGGTACGCCAAGCCATAATATTTTTGGCATGAAGGCCAATAGTAAATGGAAGGGCAAGACGGTAGATGCGGTTACTACAGAGTACGTGAATGGCGTTGCTTATAAAAAAGTAGAAAAGTTTAAATCCTACGATTCTTACAGCGACGCCTTTAAAGACTATGCCAAATTGCTGACTAATAATCCCCGCTATGAAGGCGTAATCGCTAATTCAAAAGATGCCTCCAGTTTTGCGCAGGGTTTACAAAAAGCAGGCTATGCAACCGATCCTCAGTATGCCAATAAGTTGTCAAAAATCATCAACCAAACCTTGTCAACTTAGCTAGGGTGTTTGGTTTAAAAGAGTTTGTCTAAGATTTACTTATTAAAGTTTTGAGGGATTTCTCCGAAAACAGTCTTGAAACCTCTCAATAGAGTAACAACAGAAGCATTAAAAGCGTCAGGCAGGATCATCCATGGGTTCGAATATTCTTAGTATTGGACAGAGTGCACTAGCTGCAGCGCAGATAGGAATTGCCACGACTGGTCACAACATTGCCAATGCGTCCACGGTTGGGTATAACAGACAAGTTGTTATTCAAAGTGCAAATGCACCGCAAAATTTAGGTGGTAATTTTATCGGGCAGGGTACCCAGGTTAGTGAAATTAGTCGCGTATACGATCAATTTTTAGGCCAGCAAGTTAATGCTTCGCAATCCAGCAGTAACCAGGTCAGTACTTATTATTCCCAAATTCAGCAAATCAATAATCTGATTGCTGATCCTTCTGCTGGCGTGTCGCCTGCATTACAAGATTTTTTTAAGTCTGTACAAGATCTGGCCGCGAGCCCCAATGGTACGGCTGGCTCCGCAGCACGACAATCAACATTGTCATCAGCACAAGCACTCAGCTCCAGGTTTAATAGTTTGCAAGGTCAGTTAGACCAAATCCGTAGTGGTGTGAACGATTCTATCCAGTCAACGGTAGGTTCTATCAACAGTTATGCTACGCAGATATCTCAGTTAAACGATTCCATTTCTAAAGCGCAAAGCGCCTCCAACAGCGGCGGTGTACCTAACGATTTACTTGATCAACGCGATCAACTAGTCACTGAGTTGAGCAAGCTGACCAAGGTGTCGGTCATCCCTGACGGTTCAAAATATAACGTGTTCATCGGTAGTGGTCAGCCGCTTGTTGTTGGCGATAATGTCAATACGTTACAAGCAGCGCAATCGTTAACCGATCCATCCCGCGTAGATGTAGCCTATGTTGCTAACGGACAGACGGTTTTGCTGGGTGAAAATAGCTTGCCAGGCGGAACCTTAGGTGGTCTGTTTGATTTCAGGGCGAACACACTGGATGTTGCTCAAAATTCTTTAGGACGCGTGGCGATTAGCCTTGCCAGCACATTTAACGATCAGCATAAGTTAGGCCAAGATCTGAATGGCCAACTCGGTGGTAATTTCTTTAATGTTGCAACGCCAGTGACTAATGCAAGTAGCAACAATACCGGCACTGAAACTGTGACGGCGTCCATTGCGAGTGCTGGTGCCTTGACAACCAGCGACTATCGGTTGCAATACGATGGCACCAATTACAAATTGACTCGTTTGTCTGATGGTATCGCTTTCCCTGCGCCACCCGCAACGGCGACGACTTTAGCGGCATTAGGTACCGTAGACGGTTTGACTTTTGCTGGTACCGGTACGCCAGCAGCAGGTGATGAATTTTTAATCAAGCCAACGGTTAACGGCGCATCCAGTCTGAGTGTTGCAATTACCGACATTTCTAAAATAGCAGCTGCATCGCCAGTGACAACGTCGGTACCTAGTACCAATACAGGATCAGGCGCGATCAGTGCTGGTGTAGTTGACTCAACCTACACTGCAGCAAGTTTATCTAGCCCGGTAAAACTGGCTTTTTCTGCGAACGCTTTTACGGGTTTCCCGGTCGGCTCTAATGTGAGCGTCACCAATAATGGTGTGACGACCTCGTATGGTCCTTATGTTGCCAACACACCGGTTCCCTATACCAGCGGAGCGACAATCAGTTTTAGTGGTGCTAGTTTTACAGTTTCAGGCTCTCCTGCGAACGGCGATGTCTTTAACGTTGCCGCAAACACTACAGGTACTGGCGATAGTAGAAACGCTGTATTACTCGCTGGTCTGCAAACAAAAAATAATGTCGCTGGCAATACCACTACTTATCAAGGTGCATATGCACAATTCGTGAGTTTGGTTGGTAACAAAACTCATGAATTACAAGTGACCAGCGCCTCAGAAACGCAATTATTGGCGCAGAATGTACAGGCGCAGCAGTCACAATCGGGTGTCAATCTTGATGAAGAAGCAACTAATTTATTGCGCTATCAGCAAGCCTACCAGGCGGCAGGAAAATTGATGCAGATAGCTAGTCAGTTATTTAGTGTGCTGCTCAATATTAATCCTTAAATCTTGAAAGCACGATCATGCGTATCAGCACTAGCACAATTTACGACACGGGCGGCTCGAGGATTAGCGACTTACAGGTCAGCTTAAACAAGACGCAACAACAAATCGCGGCAGGCAGAAAAATTTTGACGCCGTCCGATGATCCGGTAGGTTCTGCGCGCGCCTTGGTGATCACACAGTCAGATGCGATCAATGATCAATACGCAGTGAACAGACAAAACGCGACTAGCAGCTTGAGTACGGCTGAAGGCGTGTTACAAAGCGTAACTACCACCGTTCAAAACGTTAAGACCTTGGTTGTGAGTGCAGGTAATGGTTCTTTGTCAGACGCAGATCGTGGTTATATCGCGACCCAGTTACAAGGTAGCCTCGATGATTTGATCAGCTATGCCAACGCAACGGACGGTACAGGTGGTTATTTGTTTGCTGGTTTCTCTAATACCACGGCGCCTTACACCAGGACTGCTAATGGCGCGGCTTATAGCGGTGATCAGGGTCAACGGCTGTTGCAGGTTGATACGTCCAGACAGTTGGCGGTGAGTGATGTAGGTTCGGCGATTTTTGGCAATATCCGCACATCAACCGGGCAATTCAATATTGTCCCCGGCTCGACTAATACAGGGCAACTTGTAACTACTGCGACAATTGATCCAGCCACGCAAAATGCCTTAACTGGCAATGATTATCAGGTTGTATTTGACAATACCGGTGCTAACTTTAGTGTACTGAATAAGACTACTGGTGCCACCGTAGTTCCGAGCACTGCTTACACTAGTCCGCAGACCATCACATTTGACGGAATCAGTACCACCTTGACCAATACACCCGGAGCCCCGGCGCCAGGTGATAAATTCACGATTCAATCTGGCAATCAAGATATTTTTAAAACCTTGACCGATGTGATTAAAGCCTTAAATACGCCAACAATAACCGTAGGCGCTAGAACTGATTTGACCGCCGTTTTAGCACAAACTAATAATAATGTTGATAAATCTTTGTCTAACGTGCTTAGTTCAAGAGCGACGATTGGCACAAGCCTCAAAGAAATCGATAATCTGAATAGCGCTGGTGATACCGTTGGTTTGGTCTACAAACAATCGTTAGCGGACATCCAGTCGCTAGATTATGCGAAGGCAATCACTGAGCTGAATCAGCAACAAGTTACTCTGCAAGCTGCCCAGCAATCATTTGTGAAAACATCGTCGCTGTCTTTGTTTCAGTACATTAATTAAAATTACATTAATGAAGCTGCACTAAGCTGCCGCTACCTTATGGGCAAATGCCTTACGCAAAATGGAGATTAAACCTTGCCTGCTGGTCGGGCACTTTCTCTTAGTGTTTCGTGAGTGCATTGCTCTAATCAGGATACTCCCCTAAATTTTTTCATCAAATGCCTTATTGTCTAGGCTTTGTACGGTCGATTAAAATATACCCATGGTGAGTATATTTTAGTCGTCTCGATATGTTTTGCTTTATATAAAGCCAATCGCTGGTTTTTGACTTGAAAAAATCTATTTTGTACGAGCTAACTTGTACTAACTAACGCGGCTTCAATCGCACGGGCAATGGCTAAAATTTTGGCGTCTGTATTCGCCACACCAGCAATGCTCAAGCCAACTGGCAAACTATCAGGAGTGTTGCAAGGAATAGATATTGCGCAGCCATTTAAAATATTAATGGTCGCAGTGTTTCTCAGAAGTTGTCCGTTGATATCAAAAAACACGTCGTCGGATGCTTCCAGATCGGCAATGATGGGCGCAACAATAGGTACTGTCGGCATGAGCACGGCATCAAATGGGGCAAATAAGGTTTCCATTATTTGTATCCATTGTTGGCGCGCTTTGTGCAAATCAATATAGTCTGCCGCAGATAAACTTGCGCCGAGCTTGATTCTTTGTGCCACTCGATGATCGTATTCATGTGACCTGTTCGCTAAGAGTGTGCGATGCCAGGCATACGCTTCTGATGCTGAGAATGAGCCCATTGCCCGGTAATCAGCCAGCGGACGCATTTCTACTTCAATGATGTTTGCTCCCGCTTTGGATAAGCAAGACAGGGTATTGCTAAAGGCACGGGCGACCGCGTTGTCCAAGCCATCTAGTACTAATGTTTGTGGTATTGCCAGACGTAAGCCCTTTAACGGCAAATCAGTGATGGTAAGTGGATGATCCGCAATGATGTGATCCATCACGATGCAGTCGTCAACGCTATTTGCCATGGCGCAAATGGTGTCTAAGGTAAATGATAACGGCACCGTACCCGCGTTAGAGACTCTGCTGGCAGTTGGTTTAAATCCAGTCAATCCACAGAGCGCAGCAGGGATACGAATCGAGCCTCCAGTGTCAGAGCCAATTGCGGCGATACATAAGCCCGTAGCAACAGAGACCGCCGCACCAGAAGACGAGCCACCTGGTATCCGTGCTACCGTCTGATCCGCTGGATTGGGTGCCGTACCATAATGCGGGTTAAGCCCAACGCCAGAGAAAGCAAATTCAGTCATATTGGTTTTGCCGATAATCGCAGCACCAGCTTGTCTTAGACGACGCACAACTGGCGCATCTCGCAATGCTGGCGCAGCGTTTCTTAGAACGACGGAACCTGCTAAAGTTGGCTCTCCCGCTACGTCCAATAAATCTTTAATTGAAATCGGCAAACCTGCAACTGGGGATAGCGCAGGCATGCCAAGGCTGCGCATGCTGTCAGCCTGTGCCGCAGCCGCTAAAGCGGATGCGGGATAGAGTTTCGTAAAGATAGAGCGACTTTGGGTGGCAACCTCAAGGCTAGCCTCGATCAAAGCTTTGCGAGAGTAAGAATTTAGTGCGCTAATTGATTTGGAATTGTTGGGCTTCATGCGAAAATAGCAGGCTAGAGGATTAAGGAAAAGCGCAATATCAAAACATAACTTAAAAATACAGTTTAAAAACACGACTGAAAAAACAATACCATAAACGCCTGCTGGCTAAGCACTTCATTCAACAGCCTATGAATACAGTCATGCGCTATTACCGTATCAAGAATATTTAAATTATTTTAATGCTGCAAACCTCGCAAGCGACCACGAATAAAAACGCGTTTATCTTATCCATCCCAATTTGGCTGGTGTGGGTGATCGCATTTTTATTCGTGGGTATCGGTTTGGGCAGCTACGCCATTCTCGATAATAACGAGGGTCTATATTCGGAAATATCCCGAGAAATGTTGCACTCTGGCGATTGGCACCAGTGGATTATTCCACATTTGAATGGCCTCGCCTACATGGAGAAACCCCCCTTGCTGTATTGGCTTACAGCAGTGTCGTTTGCTGTTTTTGGTGAGTCTGAATGGTCAGCCAGATTGGTGCCTGTCATCTCCTCTTTGTCTTGTGTCGGCTTATTGCTTTGGTTCGGATGCAAATTAGGACGGCCTCAAACCGTGCGCTTAGCCGCAATCATGTTTGTGTCTGGTCTTGGCGTCACCGCGATGTCGCGCACTTTAATGTTTGATATGTTACTGACCGCTTTGTTGACAGCGGCTTTAATGTGGGCATATTTTTTTATTATCAGTAATGATGCTCGCGCCTTACGTTTTGCTTATGCTTTTCTTGGATTGGCAGTGATGGCGAAAGGATTTATTGCCATCATTTTGTTTTGTGCCGTCATCGGTAGTTTTATCTTAAGTCAATCGAAGTCCATCGGCCATTTTTTGACGAGCTTAGGTAAATGTTGGAATTGGAGAGCGATCGGCATTTTTTTATTAATTGTTCTGCCCTGGCATGTAATCGCTGTTCTTACCGAGCCAATTTTTGCCTGGTTTTATTTTGTGAATGAACATGTATTGCGTTTTTTAGGTAAGCGCGAACCACATGATTATTATGCCGGTGCGTGGTGGTATTACTTGCCTAGAATGGTGCTTTATCTCTTCCCTTGGTCATTTTTATTACTAGGTGTATTTTTTGGTAAAAAAATAAAAAACCAAACTGAAGTAAGTGAGCAGGCAGGTCAGCAATCGAGCAAAAAAATAAGTCATCAGTTGCAGTGGTTTTTAAGTTTTGCCTGGATAATGCCAATGCTGTTTTTCTCTATCTCCAGCGCTAAGGCAAATTATTATCTGGTAACGGTCATGCCCTTAGCCAGTTTTCAGCTAGCGATCTTGCTAGAAGAAAGACAATATGGCGGTCGATGGGGACGTTTATTACCTGGTGTGATACTGACGATCTTATTTGCTTGTCTGGCATGGTTTTTACTTCATCATCCGCAAGATAAACTGAACTCCGTACAGATCATGGGATTGAGTGCGAGCCAATTTGTTCTCTATGCTTTGTTTGCACTAATCGCACTTGCCATGATGTCTGGCGTGATGGCATGGCGTTGGCCGCGAATAGGTATCTTGGCCTATATTTTGTTGCCTCTTACGACATTATTTATGTTCCTCAATATTTTGCATGTTTCTGCTGAGTGGACATCAACTCGCCCACTTGCGAGCGTTCTTAATAATCAGCACCCGGAGCGCAAAGTATTTTTATTTCAAATATTTGAAGACCAGTCCTCGCTAGCTTTTTATCTAAAAAAACCAGTTTATGTAATCGAGAGTCGTAGCAGTGATTTGTTCTGGGGGAATAAGCTGCATAAAAATAATATTGTACTGAGTTCTTCCGATTTTGAACATGCAGCAAATACGCCATCTTTAGCGGTAGTCGTGTTGAACCGCGACGTCGCCTTGTTTACCTCCAAGGCGTATGCGAAGAATTTTAGACTTAGTCAAAAATTTGCCAATGTAAGTCTATTTTTGAACTAAGGTCTTGTGCTCATCCTTTGCACAAGTGCATGCACCATTACTTAGACTGCTTTTGTTTTACATATGCATTGCTAATGCATTCGCTTGGCTTTAGGTTTCAGGCTGGAGTGCAGGCAGGCATCAAGGTATAATCTTGCTTTCTGATTCCACCCGTGATGTTGCTGATGTCATCCCTGACTTTCGTGCGCATTACCTCAACTACTCTCTCGCCATGTTGATATTGCCAGGCTCTAATGCCTTGTCTGCTTTCCGTACCCAAGGTCTGTTATCCAAATTGCAAGCTATTGATCCGCACATTATCGGTATTAGTGGTCGCTTTACCCATTTTGTGGATACCGCAAGCACTTTGCCGCAAGATGATATTGCTCGTCTGAATGCTTTGCTGACGTATGGCGATGCATTTGTCGGAAAAGAAGAGGGCGATGTATTTGTGGTGATCCCTCGCTTTGGTACGATTTCTCCTTGGGCTAGCAAAGCCACAGACATCGCTCACAACTGCGGCATGAAGCAAATCAAGCGAATTGAACGCGGCATCTCCTATGTTGTGCAAGTCAAGTCGGGTTTGCTGGGCGGCGCTAAAAAACTGGCAGAAGAATCCAAGCAAGCAGTGGTAGCCTTATTGCATGACCGTATGACAGAGATGGTGCTGCCGGATGTTGAGTCAGCTCAGACACTATTTTCTGAGCTGGAAGCGAAACCATTAGCTTCTATCGATGTGCTGATCGGCGGTAAAGAGGCTTTATTGCAAGCCAATACTGAGCTTGGCTTAGCATTATCCGATGATGAGATTGATTATCTGGTGGATGCGTTCGTAACCGCTAAGCGCAATCCTACCGACGTTGAGTTGATGATGTTTGCGCAGGCCAATAGCGAACATTGTCGTCATAAGATTTTTAATGCAGACTGGACAATTGACGGCGTCGCGCAAGATATCTCACTGTTCGGCATGATCAAAAATACTCATTTGCTGCAACCCAAAGGCACCATCGTTGCGTATAGCGATAACTCTTCCATTATGGAGGGAGCGACAGTAAAACGCTTCTATCCGCGTGGAGCGGCAGAGGGCAATGTGTACCAGGTGTCAGAAGAATTGACGCACACCTTGATGAAGGTGGAGACACATAATCACCCTACAGCAATTTCTCCATTCCCTGGCGCATCGACCGGCGCTGGTGGCGAGATCCGTGATGAGGGTGCCACAGGTCGTGGTGCTAAACCTAAAGCAGGTTTGTCTGGTTTTACGGTTTCTAACCTGATGTTGCCAGATGCGCCGCAACCTTGGGAAAACACAACAGATACGATAGCTAGCTCTGGCAGCGCGCCTTCTGGCCAGGTCTACGGCAAGCCAGATCGCATCGCATCACCTTTACAAATTATGATCGAAGGCCCGCTGGGCGGCGCTGCGTTTAATAATGAATTTGGTCGTCCTAATCTGGGCGGCTACTTTCGTACCTATGAGCAAAATGTTGGCGGCACGGTACATGGTTATCACAAGCCCATTATGATCGCTGGGGGTATCGGTAGCATTTCAGATAAACACACTAAGAAAAATGATCTGCCTGTTGGTACCTTGCTGATTCAGCTAGGTGGTCCTGGTATGCGTATTGGTATGGGCGGTAGTGCGGCATCGTCCATGGCGACAGGATCGAATACGGCTGATCTTGATTTTGATTCGGTCCAGCGTGGTAATCCTGAGATGGAGCGTCGAGCACAAGAAGTGATTAATTCTTGCTGGCAAATGGGCGATGCTAATCCGATTTTGTCGATACACGATGTCGGTGCTGGCGGCTTGTCGAATGCTTTTCCAGAGATCACGAATGATGCCAAACGTGGTGCGATTTTTGATTTGCGTAAGGTCCCGCTGGAAGAGAGTGGCATGGCGCCAAAAGAAATCTGGAGTAATGAGTCTCAAGAGCGTTATGTGCTTGGTATCGCTCCGGAAAGTCTGCCGCTATTCCAATATTTCTGCGAACGTGAGCGCGCTTTGTTTGCTGTAGTCGGCACTGCGACAGAAGAGCGTCAATTAAAAGTCATCGATCCTCAACACGACAATGTACCGGTTGATATGCCGATGAATGTGTTGTTGGGCAAACCGCCAAAAATGCATCGCGATGTGAAGCATGTAGAGAAAAAATTCCCTGCGATTGACTTAACTGGCATGGATTTAAAAGTCGTGGCTGAGCGGGTATTGAGCTTGCCGACGGTTGCTGATAAATCCTTCCTGATCACGATTGGCGATCGTACTGTTGGCGCCAGTACAGTGCGTGACCAAATGGTCGGCCCTTGGCAAGTTCCGGTCGCGGATTGTGCCGTCACCACCATGAGTTTTGAAGGTTATTTGGGTGAAGCCATGTCGATGGGCGAACGCACTCCGCTCGCCGTGATTAACGCTGCTGCATCGGGGCGTATGGCAATTGGTGAGGCAATTACCAATATCGCTGCTGCGCCGATTAAAGATATCTCTGACATTAAGTTGTCCGCTAACTGGATGGCTGCCTGTGGTCAGCCTGGTCAGGATGCTGCTTTGTTCGATACGGTCAAAGCGATTGGCTTGGAATTATGCCCAGCGTTAGGCATTAGTATTCCCGTTGGTAAAGATTCGCTGTCAATGCGTACAACGTGGAAAGAGGATGGCGAAGACAAGTCAGTAACATCACCAGTCTCGCTGATTATTTCCGCCTTTGCGCCCGTGTTTGATGTGCGTAAAACTTTGACCCCACAAATTCGTATGGATGCTGGCGACACTAGCTTGTTACTGATCGATTTAGGTCGAGGTAAAAATCGTCTTGGCGCATCTTGTTTCGCCCAAGTCATGCAAAAACTCGGTGATCAGACGCCAGATGCGGATAGCGCCGAAGATATCAAAGCGTTTTTCGCCGCGATTCAACAATTAAATAGTGAAGATAAATTACTGGCGTATCACGACCGCTCTGATGGTGGTTTGTATGCGACGCTCTGCGAAATGGCGTTTGCCGGTCGTAGTGGTTTATCCGTCAATCTGGATATTTTGACGATGGATGAGGCCGCTGACTGGGGCGATGCCAAAAACTGGGCAGGGCAGGTAGCAGAACGTCGCAATGACCAGACGTTGCGTGCTTTGTTTAACGAGGAGTTAGGCGCTGTTATCCAAATCCGTACCGAACAACGCTCAGAGGTGATGGATGTATTACGCGCGCATAATCTGGGTGCTTGCAGCCATATAATTGGCAAAGTCAACGCTAGTGATGTGATTGAATTTACCCGCGATGCTAAGCAGATTTATAGCCAGTCACGCGCAAGCTTGCATCAGATATGGAGTAAAACCAGCTGGCAAATAGCGCGCCTGCGTGACAACCCAGCCTGCGCCGATGCTGAATATGCGCGCTTGCTGGATGCTAGTGACAAAGGTATGCAGCCGAAACTGAGCTTTGATCCGCAACAAGATATTGCCGCGCCGTTTATCAATACAGGTGCTCGTCCTCGCGTGGCAATTTTGCGCGAGCAGGGTGTCAATTCTCATATCGAAACTGCCTATGTCATGCACAAAGCAGGCTTTGAGTCGGTTGATGTCCATATGAGCGACCTGATCGCTGGACGTGCGCGTCTGGCTGATTTCAAAGGCTTGATGGCAGTGGGTGGTTTCTCGTATGGCGACGTATTAGGTGCTGGTGAAGGTTGGGCTAAAACGATTTTGTTTAATGCCATGATGGCAGAGCAGTTCTCTGAGTTCTTCCAGCGTGACGACACTTTCGGCCTAGGTATTTGCAATGGTTGCCAGATGATGAGCAATTTAAAATCGATTATTCCTGGCGCACAAGCCTGGCCTAAATTCACCAAGAATAAGTCAGAGCAATTCGAGGCGCGTTTCGCTATGGTCGAAGTGCAAGAGTCAGCATCGATCTTTTTCCAGGGTATGGCCGGGACGCAAACTCCAATCGCGGTGGCGCATGGCGAAGGCTTTGCCGATTTCTCTATTACTGGTGACATTAAAGCGGCACAAGTGGCAATGCGTTTTGTGAACAACAACGGCGCTACAACAGAAGCTTATCCATACAATCCGAATGGATCACCGCAAGGTATTACGGCGGTGACAAATACAGATGGTCGTTTTACCGTCATGATGCCGCATGCCGAACGCGTATTCCGTACGGTATTGCAGTCATGGCATCCAGATGCTTGGGGCGAAGATTCTCCGTGGATGCGGATGTTCCGCAATGCACGTCAGTGGGTAGCATAAGGGGTTTGCGTAGACTTAAACATAAGTTCACGCATAGTAAGTAATGCAAAAACGCCGCAGTTTACTGTGGCGTTTTTTTATTTCGAATAATCGTATATTCATATACTCCCCATCAATTTTTTCAAAATCGTGCTATTGACCAATGAAAATATGGACAATAATATATACATATTGGAGTATATAAAATTTATATGGTATTGACGCTATCAAAATCTAACCAAGAAAATAAAAAAGACGCCGTAGCGTCTTTTTTTATTGCAGCTTAAATTGCTTATTGGATCTTCGCTTTTTTCAACAGAGACTGTTGATAAGCTTGTACTTTTTGCTGTTGCAAGCCATTCACGATTTGTGGTTTAACTTCTTCCATCGTTGGGAATTTAGCAGTACGTACATCATCCAATTTGATGATGTGGTAACCAAATTCTGTTTTCACTGGTGTTTCAGTGAACTGACCTTTTTGCAAAGCGACTAACGCTTTTGAGAATGGCTCAACAAACGTTGCTGGTGATGCCCAGTCCAAATCGCCACCTTTGCCTGCAGAACCTGGATCGATTGATTGCTTGGCCAATTCATCAAACTTAGCGCCTGCTTTCAATTTCAAAATAATTGCTTTTGCTTCATCTTCTGTTTTTACCAGGATATGGTAAGTGTGGTATTCCTTGTCACCAGCTTGTGCTTTTGCTTTGTCGTATTCTGCTTTAACTTCAGCATCAGTGACTGGATTTTTCTTAACGAAATCGACCATTAAGGCGCGGATCAAAATGGATTGACGCGCAACTTCCAATTGAGTTTTTACATCTGGATTTGCTGCTACAGCAGCCTTGTCAGCTTCTTGCATCAGCACTTCACGGTTGATCAGTTCTTTCTTGACCATTTCGCGCAGTTCTGGCGAATCTTTCTGACCTTGTTCCGCAAGTTGTTTGACCATTGCGTCAACACGATTAGCAGGAATTGCTTTACCGTTAACAACGGCGAGATTTTGAGCCATGACAGGCAGGGCAGTTGCGAGAAGTACTACCAGCAAATGAGCAGGTTTAAAAGTCATTATCTGTTCCTAAAATAACAAAGTAAGTAAAAACAAAGTGGTTAGGTCGGTATCTCTGACGGAGCCAATGCAGTGATTGCAAGGGCATGAATTTCCGTATGCATCATATCGCCAACGGCATCATACACCAGTCGATGTCGGGAAACACGATTTAAGCCCTCAAATTGGTAACAAACTATTTTTACGCTGTAATGACTGCCACCAGATGCTGCGCCAGCATGTCCTGCATGGGCAGCTGAGTCGTCTTGCAGATGGCAAGAAACGGGCTGTAATTTTTCTTGTAAATAGCTTTCTATGCGTTGAAAACGATCGTTCATGTCGGCTCTTCCATATATTTTGACAGGTAAAAGCCTTGCAAAATAACAAAGACAGGCAAAGCAGCAATGGAATAAAGCTTAAAGTTAACCCAAGTCGTTGTGGGAAAAGAGAAAGCCACATAAATATTGGCTAAGCCCATCACGATAAAGTAGCTTATCCAAGCCAGACTAAGCTTCCCCCAGACCGGTTCTGGTAAGTTTATTTGGGCTCCCATGGCTGTGCGCAATAGATTTTTTTTAAATATAAATTGACCCATCAAAAAAGCGCCTGCATAGCACCAATAAATGACGGTTGGTTTCCATTTAATGAAGGTTTCACTATGAAAATAAATCGTCGCGCTACCAAATACGGCAATGACGATGAATGAAATCCACAACATCGCATCGACTTTTTTACGCCGTATTAGTAGGAAGCCAATTTGTACGATCGCAGCAAGAATCGTGATGGCGGTAGCTAATAATATTGGTGCCAGATCGGGTGCAATTACCCCGCCAGAGATGAATTCTGACAGGTAGCGGTTGACCAATTCTTGTGCGTTAGCAGGGTATTTTTCACCTAATTTAAAGGTGGCGAAAAACAGAAGGACAGGAAAAATGTCGTACAAAAATTTCATAGGTACTTTACTAAAAGATTTTATTTAAAAATCTAGGCTTTTGGCTCGAATTTTAATGAAGCGGAATTAATGCAATAGCGTAAGCCAGTGGGCGGCGGGCCATCTGGAAATACGTGCCCTAAGTGGGCGTCGCAGATATTACACAATATCTCGGTGCGCGTCATGCCATGTGTGCGGTCGACTTTTTCTAACACATTGGCGGGATTGAGTGCTTTAAAGTAGCTTGGCCAGCCGCAACCAGAATCAAATTTAGTGTCTGACTCAAATAAAGGCGTACCGCAGCAAACGCAGATATAGGTACCAACTTCATGGTGATCCCAAAATTTGCCGGTAAACGCGCGCTCAGTGTCGGCATGTCTTGTGACTTGATATTCAATCGGGGTTAAAGCAGCGCGCCATTGCGCATCGGTTTTGGTGATTTTTGACATTTTTGTGCCTTTCGCTATGTTTTTGCAAATCAGGAAGAGCAGCTCACTTCTAGTTCGCGTGCCCAGTCTGGCGGCAAATCGGCGTAGTGATCATGCTCTGGTTGTTCATCAAACGGATTTTCTAATATTTCTAACAGCTTGGCGACCTCTGAAAAATCCTTCTTTTGGGCTTTTTCGATAGCAATTTGCGCCAGATAGTTCCTCAGTATATATTTGGGATTAACGCTACGCATGGCTTGCTGGCGTTCTGTATCATCGCTTTTCTCCGCATGCAACCGGGTTCTATATTGCACTAACCATTGATCCAGCGCTTGACGATCTATAAAACCATCACGCAGCGCCTCGTCGGCGTCGGATTTTTCTAATGTCAGATTACTTAAATGACGGAAGCTTTGCGTAAAGTCGGCATGATTCTCCTGCATCAAAGCAAAAAATTGGTCAAATAAAATACCATTTTCTGCTCCCTGTTGTTCAACGAACGGCAAGCCAAATTTTTTATGCAGCAAGCGATCCATGGCTTCTTTGTACGTAGGCTGATATACCGCCAATCCGGCTTGTGCATCCTCTACGGTACCGATCAATGGCAATAATGCCTGAGCAAGTGCATGACAATTCCAATGTCCGATTTGTGGCTGGTTACGGTAAGAATAGCGTCCCTGGGTGTCGGTGTGGTTACAGATATGGTTGGCATCAAATGCCTCCATAAAACCAAATGGACCGTAATCCATTGTCAGTCCTAAAATCGACATGTTGTCGGTATTCATCACACCATGCATAAAGCCGACGGCTTGCCATTGCGCCATCAAGCGTGCAGTCCGCTGCGTGACTTCTATGAGCAATGCTTGATAAGGATTGGGCCGTTTTAATAAATCAGGATAATAGCTATTCAGTACGAAATCGGCCAGGGTTTGCAATTGCTCTGGCTGATTGTTGTAGTACCAGTGCTCAAACGAGCCAAACCGGATAAAACTTGGGGCGAGCCGGGCAACGACGGCCGCAGTTTCCGGCGTTTCACGCATGACGTATTGATCCGAGCCAGTCACGCAGAGTGCGCGTGAACTTGGAATGCCGAGTCCAGCCATTGCTTCCGAGCATAAAAATTCGCGTATTGATGAGCGAAGCACGGCACGACCATCCCCCATGCGCGAGTAAGGTGTCATGCCAGCGCCTTTGAGCTGGATTTCAATTCGGGCTGACGGATTTGTTTCTTTCTGGTCAGGTGCGATATCTACTACGTCGCCCAGTAAGATAGCGCGTCCATCGCCTAATTGACCTGCCCAAACACCAAATTGATGACCCGAATACACCGCAGACAATGGCTCGCTATCACCGGCTAACTGGTTACCGGTAAAAATGCTGGTAAATATCGGATCGGCAAAGCTATCTTTGCTCAGGCCTATGCTTGCCGCGACTTTAGCGCTAGCGCCAACCAGATACGGTGTAGCTAAGGGAGTAGGGGATAGTTTTGTATAAAACTCGGCAGGCAGTGTTGCAAAATGATTGCTTAAGTTGAGATTACTTAAGCTGAGACTGCTGAAATCGTGCAAGTCAGATGAATTATGTTGCGTGCTGATAACGGTGTTGGTCATTGCGTAATTGTCGCAGCCAGTGCGAAATAGATATTAACGAACTCCATTTTGACAGACTCAAGCAAAGTCGGTTTTTTATCTATCAGAGTTGTTTATGTTGTTGGCTGAAGAGTGGATTGCCGTAGCCACTTTCGCCAATTACTTTGATATTGCTTAGAATATTTTTATGCAAAATAATTGAATTACTCGAGCGATCAACACATTGAGTATTTATATACTGACCCTTAGTATAATTTAATCGTCCTAGTATTAATTGGTTAAGCGCTTAATTTTAGGCAATTAGTAGGGGAGTATATGATTTTCTACCTTTTTTTTGGTCAATCTCAGTCATATCGCATTGATATCTTACTTAGATTTTGATCGGCGGTATTACGAGGCGGACGTAATATAACTTTGGGATATTTTGTAATAACTCAGTCGTTCGCTGACGTTACTAAAACTGATGAGCTGAAGTTTTAAACTTGGAATGATTTATTTTCTTTTTAAGAAAGTAAAAACTCTTGAAATAGATCGCTATTTCAAGAGCCAATTTGCCAGAACGCAGCATTGCTTAGTTATTAAGCTTAATTAAAACTGAGTTGTAAAACTTAAGCGGTGAGTCTCTCCGTAATTTTGCAGCCATCAAGCAAGAACGAGAGGCTAGTGACTAACACTAATTCTCCCTCGGCAGATCGTGCCGTTCCAGTAATACCCGGAGTAGAAATGCATGTGAGTGGTTTGATGACCAAATCTGCCGTTCCATCGACCGAATCCACCGATAAGATATAAGGATTTGGCGCTGCAATCACGATACCGACGCGTTCTGAACTTTTTTCATAGCCCAAAATTTGTCCGAGGGAGCGTACCGGCAATGGTCTGCCTAAATCACGCAATACAGGATGTCCGCCGACGCTTTCGAAGGTTTCTGGCAATTCCACCACACGCTGAACCGTCGCCATAGGTAAGGCTAAAGATGCGCCGTCAGTACGAACCAGCATCGTCGGTACGATCGATAATTCGATTGGCAAACGGATCAAGAAGGTGGTTCCAGTACCTAACTGCGATGAAATACGAATCGCACCACGATGCCGCTCTACCGCCGTTTTCACCACGTCCATGCCGACACCACGACCAGATACGCTGGAAGCGACTTCTTTAGTGGAAAATCCCGGTAAAAACACTAATTGGAACGCTTCATCATCTGTACGAGCATCATGAGAGTTGATCAGACCTTTAGAAATTGCTTTATCACGCAGGCGCTGAGCATCCATCCCTTTGCCATCATCGGTGACTTCAATCATGACACTGCTAGCTTCTTGCCATGCTTTGAGCGAGATCGTCGCTCTTACCGATTTTTTAGTGGCTGCGCGCTCTTCCGCAGTTTCAATCCCGTGATCCAGCGCATTACGCAACATATGCACAAGCGGATCATACAAACTGTCTACTACGACGCGATCTACTTCTGTTTCTGCACCTGAGATATTCAGATCAACATCTTTACCCAAATCGCGGGCAAGCTCACGAATCAAACGCGGGAACTTCTGAAACAGTCGACCCACCGGCTGCATGCGTGTTGCTAGCGTTGCTCTTTGTAGCTCAGTGGAGTAGCGCGATGCTCTCGTCAAGGTTTCAGTCAATGCTGACATCAGTGGCGCTGCCTGACCATCAAATTTAAATTGAGAGAGTTTTTCCAGCAAGACCGCAGCCTGGTTTGCTGCTTGTACCGATTCACCTGCAACTTCTAGCAGTACATCTAGCTTGACTGCGTCGATACGAATACTTTCTTCTTTAGCTGGCGCGTTTTGTTTTACATCGGTTGTTGGTGAGGCTAAGGAAGTTTTAACTGCCTCGTGCTCTTCAATGACTTGTGTATTTTCATCTTCAACTAGCTCGGGGAGGGTACCTTCAGGCACGACCGCGCGGAAGTAGGCTTCCCAATTAACGCCGTCACTACTGGCTGGCGCTACGCTGGTATCGAGTTTGGCTGGAGCAGGTGCTGGTGCTTCTTTTGCCGGCGTTGTTTTTTTACGCGAGGTAATTTTACCCTCGATCGCATCAGTCAATAGCTGTTCCAGCGATTTGGGCATGGTAGACAGTTGATCCGGACGCGTGCCATTGGATAGCGCCGTTAGTTGGTCAGCAACAAATCCGCTGGCCTCTAATGCCGCTTCAATCGCAATCGGAGTAACTGGTGCTTGGCCTGTTCGGAGTGCATCGAACAGATTCTCGGTCAGATGACATGCAGATACCATTGCCGTCAAATTCATAAAGCCAGCACCACCTTTTATGGTGTGGAAAGAACGGAACACCGCATTAAGCGTATTCATGTCACCCGGGTTGCGTTCCAGGGTAAGCAAGTGTTCTTCTACGTTTGTCGCCAGATCCAAAGCTTCGACGACAAATTCTTTGAGCATATCATCCATCAGAAGCCCAGACTATCAAGTAGGTTATCTACGTCGTCCTGTTCTAGTGCAGCATTTGGAACGGAAGGCCCTTCCATCAATTCGATGGCTTTCTCTTTCAACTCTAGCGGTGCGTTGTCGATCAAAATCTGTGCTAATTCCCGTTCTACTGCTTGGGTAATAATAAGCACTTTTTTAATTAACTGTCCCGTTAAATCCTGGAAGTCCTGCGCCATCATAATATCGAGCAGCCGAGCTTTCTCTGCATCGGTGGAGGCGATTACCGTGTTAGCAAAGGTTTTTGAGTCATTTGCCAGTATTTTAAAATCGTCGATACTTAATTTCCCTGCGAAAACGCTCGCCCAGCGGGTATCGATATCTTTTGCTCCTTTTGCCAAAGCGTCTTGTTCTGGCATGCCTGCATCAGTCGCATTCAGCACTTTATTAGCTGCTTGTTCTGTGAGAGACGCGACATACTCTAGTCGGCCTTGAGCATCAGAGATTTGTGAGGCAACGTCAGAAAGTGAACGATCATAACCAAGTTCTCGCATGGAGTCGTGCATCATGCGCACTAAACCACCCAGACGGTCAAACATCGGTTTGGCGGATTGATCTTCAGTACTTTGGAATTTATTTTTAAGTGCTAGCGATGGATCTTCAACTTCTGCTGTATCAGCAGTTCCTTGTGCACTTGCTGCGGGAGGCGGGGGAACGGCCTCTACGCGTTGATTGGCCATTTCTTCGAATAATGCGTCCAGATCATCTGCTGAATCGGTCATAGTCCTCTATTCTCCATAATCGCTTTGATAGTTTTGTGACGGTATTCACAAATATCATGGTATCTCATACAGATCAAATTTCGCGTGACGAATGAATAATTACAATCACGCCCCTTCATGCCATAGTAACAGGACTTACATGAGCTTAGAATAACTCTAGGAAATAAAACTTGTCATCTTTTATTCACGTTTTTGCCGATTGATTTCACTTGACGGATTAGTTGCAAGCGTTATTACAACACTCTGCAACACACATACGTCCGATAACGATGTTAACAATGCATCGATCATCTTGCTTGTTGCAAATCATCGAGTAAAAACAAGGTAAGGAAATTGTTAATTATCTTTAAAAGTTGTTTGTATGCTGAGTAAAAATTTTTCAGGTGTTTCAATTTGATATAAACCGGCTTGGATCGCTTTTCTAGCTAGTTTTAATAAAGCCTTATCTTTTGTTATAAGCACGTCCACTTTTGCATCCCTCGCAATTTCCAAGAATTTTTGGTCATCCTTATCGCTACAAATTGGTAGTCGTATGTTGACTTGTTCCATCCCGGCTTGTAATTCGATTAGTGCATCAAAGCTCGAAATAATAGAGCTACGCTGATCTTCTTTAATTGGCAGATGAGGGTAGGTCAGTACGACTAGCCACTCTTGCCTGCAATCCTCCCTTGTAACTGCCTTGATGCTGCCATCTTTTAATCCCTCTAATAATGCAGTCCATCTTGGATCATGGAATACGAATAAATCTAGGCACACATTAGTGTCAAGAACCACACGCTTAGGTATCATTGAGGTAATCATCTTTCTTTAAATTATTATGCTCATTATATTATCTCCTGCCAAAAGCCTAGACTACGATACGCCTGTAAAAAGTAAAATTGTGACTCATCCAGAATTAATGGACGAGGCGGCAGAATTAATTAAAGTAGCTAAAAAATACAAAGTAGATCAGTTGGCGCAGTTGATGGATATTTCTCCAGCGTTAGCACAATTAAATGTAGATCGCTTTCAAGATTGGACGCGTCTACCGAAGGCGGACAAAGTTAAGCAGGCTATTTTGGCTTTTAATGGTGATGTTTATGAGGGCTTACAAGCGCAACAATTAAATCATACTCAATCTAATTATCTTCAAAATCACTTACGGATTTTGTCCGGTCTCTATGGCGTGCTAAGGCCATTTGATTTGATGCAAGCGTACCGACTAGAGATGGGTACTCGACTGGAAAATCCAAACGGTAAGAATTTGTATGCTTTCTGGGGCGCTAAAGTGACGGAGACTTTAAATAAAGTTTTATCGGAGCAAAAAAACAAAGTGTTATTGAATTTAGCTTCAGAAGAGTATTTTAAAGTGGTGCAACCTACGATGTTGAATGGCTCTGTCGTTACGCCGATTTTTCAGGATTGGAAAAATGGTAAGTACAAAATCATTTCTTTTTATGCAAAACGAGCAAGAGGGTTAATGGCACGTTACTGCGCATTAAATAAAATACAAAACCCAGAAAAAATAAAGACTTTTGATTTTGAAGGATATTCCTTTAATCAAGAAGAGTCTGATTCGCAACATTGGGTATTCAGACGTAAATTGGAAAGCTGAAGTAGGGGACGTTTAATTATTTTTCTTGTATACATTCTGCTCACTCAAACAAAAAAGCCTCCATGTCGGAGGCTTTTTCACTTAATGAGTTTCCAGTAAGTTTTACCAGAACTTCCACCAGGCAGTTTTTCCGGCTGCTTTGCCAGTTAAAAACGGACTATTAGGAAAGTTCTTTAAAAATACCCGGTTAGCGTCATCACGCAGATCTGTCATGCCCATCGCATCGTAGGATCGAACCAAGATGTACATCGCTTCTTCAATTGCTGGCGCGTCTGGATATTCTGTAATGGCTGATTGGGCGCGGTTTGCAGCAGCCAGATAAGCACCACGACGAAGATAATACTTTCCTACATGAACGTCATATTGCGCTAAGGCGTTTACCAGATATTTCATACGTAAAATCGCATCTGGCGTGTATTTACTGTCTGGGAACTGGATAGCAAGTTGCTTGAAAGCGTCAAATGAATCACGTGATGCTTTAGGATCTCGTTCAGTAATATCTTGGTTGGCAATAAAATTCATAAAGCCAAGTTGATCATTAAAATTAATCAAACCGCGCAAGTAGTACATATAATCAACACTTTCGTGATTTGGATGCAGTTTAATAAAACGTTCTACCGCGGCCAGAGCTTGCGCTTGATCGCCTTGTTTGTAGTAAGCATAAGCAATTTCCATTTGTGCTTGCTGGGCGTAGGTGCCAAACGGGAAGCGCGATTCCAACCTCTCAAAGTACTGAACTGCTCTTTCATACCCACCATTGTTCATTTCGTCTTTTGCTTCAGCGTATAATTTTGCAGCAGACCATGTTTTAGTTTCGTCGGATTTGTCGCCGAATACGCCGCAACCTGTGAGTGCCAAGGCGAGGATGAGACTGAACAATTTTATAGATTTAATTTGCATAAGTTTTTGCGTGTGCATTAGAACAATTTACGGATTATAGCCGATGGCAATTAATGTGATACCAACTGAAGCAGCGATTTTATTAGATCCTCAATTTAAAGAGGGACTTGTCGAGCTTGAAGATGGTGACGAAATCGATGATTTGCCTCCGCAAATCGATGTTATTGAACTCAAATTAAGCCCAGACGTTTGTGGCGAACGCTTGGACAAGACTTTATCAAAACTGGTTCCACAATATTCAAGAAGCCGCATTCAACAATGGATAGAGGCTGGCTTTGTTAGTTTGGATGGCCAGATTGTACGCGGTAAGACCACCGTATTAGGTGACGAACATATTATTATCCAACCACAGGCAGCGCCAGATGAAGGTGCTTACAAGCCTGAAGAAATGCCGTTGGATATTATTTATGAGGATGATGCCATTCTTATTATCAATAAGCCAGCAGGTTTAGTCGTGCATCCTGCTGCAGGTAATTGGTCAGGTACTTTGCTTAATGGCTTATTGCATCGCTTTCCTGCTTTGGCAGGTGTGCCGCGTGCAGGCATTGTGCATAGGCTTGATAAGGATACCTCGGGTTTGATGGTAGTCGCCAAGACTTTGATTGCGCAAACTGAGCTGGTAAGGCAATTGCAAGACCGTACTGTGAGTCGTGAATACTATGCTTTGGTTTGGGGGACACCTAAACCAACTGGGACGATTGATGCCGCAATGGCGAGACATCCGAGAGATCGAATCAAAATGGCGGTATCTGAGAGTATGTTGGCTAAGCCCGCGATTACTCATTTCCAACGGAAAGCTGCAGGTATGCTGGAGCGCTTCCCAGTCAGTCTTGTCGCCTGCCAACTGGAAACCGGACGTACGCATCAAATTCGTGTGCATATGCAATCGTTGGGATTTTCTCTGGTTGGCGACACTCTGTATGGCAAACAGCATCTCGCACGGTTTTTCCCACGCCAGGCATTACAAGCTCGTAAGCTGGGTTTGATTCATCCGATGACACATGACTATGTGGAGTGGGAAGTGAATCTGGCGGATGATTTTTCTGACTTGTTACTGCAAGCAGGCATTACACCTACTATGTTGCTATGAATTTTTCAGGCCAGATAAATGAAAGTTTATTGAGCCTTCCTATTATTCATCCGAATTGGGAGGGCTTGCCTGCTAACGTACAGGCTTTTTCTACCACTCGCGCTGGAGGATTTAGTTTAGCTCCTTACGATAATGGATTGGGAGGTGGCGGCAATAATCTTGGCGATCATGTAGGGGATGATATAAAAGTCGTTGCCCAGAACCGCGAGATACTAAATCGTTTTTTACCTGAAGATGTCAGATTTTTATCGCAAGTGCACGGCACAGTTGTGTTGGATGCGGCAATGTTGATTGATACAAGTGTCGGTGATGCAGTTTTTGCTACAGAACCAAATACTGTTTGCGGAATTTTAACGGCGGATTGTTTGCCGGTTTTGTTTGCAGATATGAAAGGCAAAGTGGTGGCAGCAGCCCATGCTGGATGGCGCGGTTTAGCCGCAGGAGTATTGCAAAATACATTAGCTAAAATGCGTGATTCTGGCGCTGAAGATATTGTCGCATGGATGGGACCCGCCATTGGCTCTGATGAATTCGAGGTGGGGCAAGACGTGCTGGACGCTTTTCGTTTAAGTAGCAGAATATCTGAAAAATTTTTTAAAAGAAGAATAACGCAAGATAAATATTTGGCCGATATTTATGGGCTAGCTCGTTATATTTTGGTAAAGGAAGGCGTGGACAAAGTGTATGGTGGAGATCGCTGTACCGTGACTGAAAAAGCTCAATTTTATTCTTACAGGCGGGATGGCATCACAGGGCGGATGGCAAGCCTCATTTGGATCGCAGAATAAATTAACTTTCTGCTGCATCTTGGCTGGAGGCCTCTGCTTTTGTATTGGCAGCGGTCGTATTATTGGCTAGTGCGGCTTTCATCAGTTCTTTGTCCGTAGCCCTTTGTTTTTTTCTTGCTGGCGTCAGCCACAAGTATAAAAATAAGCCTAAAGGCAACACACAGTACATTAAAAACGTCATAATTCCTGCAACAACTGATGCTTCAGTAATTGACATCATTAAAACAACGTAGATCCAGGCAATCGCGATAATATACATACTGCTAAGCCTTAAAGTTACTCCGAAGAGATTAGAGATTTATAAGTAATTTGTAAGTCGCACTAAAACATCCATTGAAAAATTTTAGTGTGTCACAACGTAACTGCAATAACATAATAACGACAAGTTAAAAACAGGAGACACGCATGACGACTTTTGATCCTCAAGCTATGTACTCCAATTGGATGTCACAGCTAATGAAGCAGGACAAATGGCAGGATTGGATGAAGCCAGCAGAGGCTATCAATCACATGCCAATGATGGAGTCACTAAAAGAAGTTGGTGCAAAAATTGACCCTGCAACCATGTCTAAACTGCAAAGTGATTATATGCAGGAATTTGGCAAGTTGTGGCAAGATTTTGCTGTCTCCAAAGTACCTGATTTTAACGATAAACGTTTCTCATCCCCCGATTGGCATAATCATGCCATGCATGCTTATAGCGCAGCGTCATATTTGCTAAATGCTCGATTTTTGATGGCAATGGCTGAATCAGTTCGGGCTCCCGAGAAGACGAAGCAGAAAATTCGTTTTGCGGTGCAGCAAATGACCGACGCAATGTCGCCTGCAAATTTTCTTGTTACTAATCCTGAAGCTCAAACAAAAATTATAGAAAGTAAAGGCGAAAGTCTGGCTAAGGGCATTACGCATATGCTGGCTGATATGCAAAAAGGACGCATTTCACAGACCGATGAATCTGCATTTGAAGTTGGTAAAAATGTTGCTACATCCGAAGGTACAGTGGTTTTTGAAAATCGCCTATTTCAACTGATCCAGTACAGTCCATTAACCAAAACTGTACATCAACGCCCATTGTTGATGGTTCCCCCTTGCATTAACAAGTTTTATATTCTTGATCTACAACCAGAGAATTCGGTAGTGCGTTATGCGGTAGAGCAGGGTCATACTGTTTTCCTTGTTTCATGGGCTAATCCGCATGAGTCTTTGGCGACCGTTAGTTGGAATGATTACATAGAGGAGGGTGCAATTCAGGCGATCCATACTGTTCAACAAATTAGTAAGCAAGACAAAATTAATGCTTTTGGTTTTTGTGTTGGCGGCACAATTATTTCCACAGCGTTAGCTGCTTTGGCTGATCGTGGAGAGCATCCCGTTAGTAGTCTAACGTTACTTACTACGCTATTGGATTTCTCAGACACAGGTATTTTGGATGTGTTTGTCGATGAAATGCAGGTAAGCATGCGTGAACAAACGATTGGTCAAGGCGGTCTGATGCCCGGGCGTGATCTGGCGAGTACTTTTTCCAGTTTGCGCGCGAATGATTTGGTCTGGAATTATGTTCAGACTAATTATTTGAAGGGGGATAGTCCACCTCCGTTTGATTTGTTGTACTGGAATGCAGATAGCACTAATTTGCCTGGACCAATGTTTTGCTGGTACCTGAGAAATACTTATCTGGAAAATAAATTAAAAAAACCAAATGCACTGACGGTTGCTGGAAACAAGATTGATCTCGGTAAAATTGATGCGCCTGTCTTTATTTATGGTTCGCGCGAGGATCATATTGTTCCTTGGCAGGCTGCATACGCTTCCTGCGTTTTGCTTAACCCCAAGAAGAAATCACGTAATCAATTTATTTTGGGGGCGTCTGGTCACATTGCCGGAGTGGTAAATCCTCCAGCGAAAAAGAAGAGAAGTTACTGGACTAATTCTAACATCGGATCAGATGCACAAACCTGGTTTGATGGTGCAAGAGAACATCCTGGTAGTTGGTGGCCAGAGTGGGCAATTTTTTTGAGTGAGCACGGCGGCAAGATGGTGAAAGCCCCGGTAAAGCCAGGAAATGCCAGTTTTAAACCAATAGAGCCTGCACCTGGGCGATATGTCAAAGTAAGAGCAGATTAAATAAAAAAATTGGAGATTTAGTATGTCAAAACGTATAGCTTATGTAACTGGTGGTATGGGTGGAATTGGAACTCCAATATGCAAGCGCTTATGCCAGGAGGGTTTTATCGTTGTTGCCGGATGTGGTCCAAACTCTCAGCGCAAAGACAAATGGCTAGCTGATATGCGGGCAGAAGGTCATGATATTCATGCCTCTGAGGGCAATGTGTCTGATTGGGAGTCTACTAAAGCAGCTTTTGATAAAGTTAAAGCGGAAATCGGTGAGGTCGATGTTCTGGTCAACAACGCAGGCATTACGCGTGATGGTCAATTCCGTAAGATGAGTAAGGCGGATTGGGATGCTGTAATGGATACCAATCTGAATTCTTTATTCAACGTAACCAAACAAATTATTGATGGTATGGCCGATCGTGGTTGGGGGCGCATCATTAATATTTCTTCTGTTAATGGCCAAAAAGGTCAGTTTGGTCAGACAAATTATTCCACGGCCAAAGCCGGTATTCACGGTTTTACTATGGCATTGGCGCAAGAGGTAGCGACTAAAGGAGTGACGGTTAACACGGTTTCTCCAGGCTACGTAGGTACTGATATGGTACGTGCAATACGTCCCGATGTACTGGAGAAGATCGTTTCTGGCATTCCAGTCAAGCGCTTAGCTGAACCGTCTGAAATTGCTTCTATCGTTGCTTGGATTGCTTCTGACGAAGGTGGCTACGCCACTGGATCAGACTTTTCAATTAACGGTGGTTTGCATATGGGCTAGTTGGTTTTTGTCTTTTGTCGCATTGCGGCGAAATAATGCCTGTCGGAATCATTGATTTCGATAGGCATTGTCATTTAAAACAAAAATAGTTGTACTATCGAAAATAGGTGACAAACAAATTTAATGTTTTGCATTACTTGCAATGAATACATTATTTGTTTGCTTAGATTGGGCATAAGTGCAAACGACGGGTAATGCCTCGTTCGTTTGCCAAAAAGCTTAACGATTTGTTAATTGAGACTTCAATGAATAGTGCAAAAAAATCGACGCAGCATTTGATCAAAAAATATCCTAATCGTCGTCTTTATGATACCCAAACAAGTAGCTACATTACTTTGGTTGATGTAAAACAGTTCGTTTTAGAGAATAATGATTTTGCAGTAATAGATGCTAAAACGGGAGAAGATTTAACCCGGAGTATTTTGTTGCAAATCATTCTTGAGGCAGAAGCTGGTGGCACGCCCATGTTTTCCAGTGTTGCTTTGTCCCAGATTATTCGCTACTACGGTCACGCTATGCAAGGCATGATGGGTTCGTATCTTGAGAAAAACATCCAAGCTTTTATCGATATCCAGAATAAACTGACAGAAAACTCTAAGGGAGTTTATGAAGGGAAACCGTTTAGTCCCGAGATGTGGGCGCAGTTTATGAGTGTCCAGGGCCCAATGATGCAGGGAATGATGGGTAATTATATTGAACAAAGCAAAAGCTTATTTGTACAAATGCAAGAGCAAATGCAAAATCAAACTAAGAATATATTCGGCACATTTCCTTTCAATCCAGACGGTAAGCCAAAGTAAATTGCTATAAATTTAATAAACTCACCAATTAAATGGTGATAACCAGTCACTTTTGAGGTGGCCAGGTGAGTAAGAGGTACAATAGCGGATTGCGTGCGACACGACACTTGTCCCCGTGTAAAGAGAAATAACTCTTTTAAATAAAATTGTCCTCATTTGTCCTTTGAGGGCGTCTGCTGTTTTATCCCATGTTTAACTCGGGATTAAGTAGAGGAGGGGGGTATCAATGCATGGTTGTGCCATTTGGTATTTCAGGTGTCAATATGCATTGCTCAACACCTAGTATTTCCTCCAAAGCGGTAACAATATCAGCTAACTCCACGGTTGCCAAAATATTTTCATTGTCCACAATAAAGCCGAGTAACTTTGTATGACCATTCGGTTGTAGGTAATGAATGATAGGCAAGAAATAACCGTCGATCTCTTCGACGATGACTTTAAGTGTACCCGGAGTCGCGCACAGAGTTTTTAATTCTGTGGGCGATATAGAAGGTAAGTGGTTTAAGTTTGTACTTGAAGTCATTTGATTGGATATTGTCAAAGAAGGGAAGCATCAATTTATCGATGTTGAGTTCAGTTGTAAAGGGACAAAAAGCTCTATTTGTCATTGTTCGATTCATCATGCCGTAAGGTTTGGTGAATAGTGAACCTGTTATACGGCTAACAGTAGCCTAAGGAGACATGCGTTGCTGGTAACGGCAGCGTGTGAAGCTCTCCTGACAATGTATCTCCCCATTAATGGGCGTGCTTCTATCGTGAGATAAAGTATGGAGACTCCTAGCGGTGATGGGGTTGAGAGGCTAGGCTGATTGGTATGGGTAACATATGTGAATTGTCGATAAACTTCGTGACTATTGAAATGCCAAAACTGCTGTTAGGCATTAACCAAAAGGTGTATGGTCGGATATTTCGTTGCAATTTCGAAATACGTCGTCATCAGACCATCGGAGAAAAGACAGACCCTAACCCAGTCGTGTGATAAGTAGGGAACGTGGAAAACCCAAATCGTCGCCCAAGTTGTTGTAGTCGGGCAGGTGAACCGTAAGGAACACTGTAGGCGGTGTGGGCATGGGAGGATAGAGAAAGCGAATGCTGGGCTGTAATGGTTCAGATAGGAATTGAAACATTATTCCACGTGAAAGCGGGCAGACTTCTATCTGGTCTATCGTCGCAAGACGGCTGACCAACCCTTTATCTTGGATGAGATGAAGGGTAAGTATCAAGATATGGTACTTACCGAACGGATATTTTTACTTGTGGGAGCTATGGACGCTCCCACAAGGAGCGTTATGAGTTTTCACTTGGGAAATTGAAGTTCTAATTTCAATTTACAAGGAGGAAAGCAGCATGAAAGTGCATATCCATACGGATGTGTCTGCGCTTTCTCATGTACCGCAAGACTGGCACGCTGTAAGTTGGCGACAAGTTGAACGGAACGTGAAAGGGATGCAGATACGAATTGCGAAGGCAACACGGGAAGGCAAATGGCGCAAGGTGAAAGCCCTGCAACGGATGTTGACCCGCACGTTATCCGCAAAGTTATTGGCGGTGAAGCGTGTTACTGAAAATCAAGGTAAACGCACGGCAGGTGTAGATGGTGAGCTGTGGGAGTCACCTGAAAAGAAATGGTTAGCAGTTAGCAGGATGGAGCAGCGTGGATATAGACCTTTGCCTTTGCGAAGAATCTATATACCGAAAGCGAATGGGAAAAAACGCCCTTTAGGGATACCCACTATGCGAGATCGGGCTATGCAGGCTTTATTCTTGTTAGCATTGGAACCTGTATCTGAATCGACGAGCGACCCGAATTCTTATGGGTTTAGAAGTAATCGTTCGACTGCAGATGCGATGTCCCAATTGTTTGTTTCTTTGTCCAGTAAGGCTTCGGCACAATGGATATTGGAAGCAGATATAGCAGGCTGTTTTGATAACATTAACCATGAATGGTTGAGCGACAATGTTCCTATGGATAAGTCGGTTCTTCATAAATGGTTAAAGTCTGGCTTGATTTATCAAAGTCAGTTTCAGGAGACAGAAGCTGGTACGCCGCAAGGAGGAATTATCTCTCCAACATTGGCGAATGTAACGTTGAATGGACTTGAGTCTGGCTTGATTGAATACTTAGGTATGAAGTTTGGTGCGACGAAAGCTCTCAGGCTGAAAGTAAATGTAGTTCGATATGCGGATGATTTTGTTATTACAGGTAGCTCGAAAGAGATACTGGAAAATGAGATCAAGCCTTGGGTAGAAAATTTTCTTGCAGTTCGGGGACTACAACTATCGGAGGAAAAGACGCGCATTGTTCACATGGATCAAGGCTTTGATTTTCTGGGGTGGAATTTCCGTAAATATCAGGAGAAACTACTCATCAAACCAAGTAAGAAAAACGTGCAAACGTTTTATCGCAAGGTAAAGGAAATCATCAACAAACATAAGACGATAAAACAAATGGACTTAATTTATTTGTTGAATCCGATATTACGAGGCTGGGCGCAATATCACAGTCCTGTAGTAGCCAAAATGACGTATAGCCGAATGGAACATTTAATTTTTGACGCATTATGGCAGTGGTCTAAACGGAGACATCCGAAGAAGAATACTGGATGGATTAGGAAGAAATATTTCCATACCATAGGCGAACGAAATTGGGTGTTTGCGGTTCCTGTAGTAAGCGATGAAGGCAGTAAAGACTTGATAGAACTGTACCAGTTGTCAGGTACAGTAATTAAGCGGCATAAGAAAATTAAAGGGGCGTATAACCCTTTTGATCCCGAATGGGAGATGTATGGCGAGCAGTTGCAACAGGAACGCATGTTGGAAAATATGCGTCACAAAAAGCAATTTATTCGTATGTACATTGATCAGGGGGGACTTTGTGCTGTGTGCAAATGCAAGATGACCAAAGCGACAGGCTGGCATGACCATCACATAGAATATCGTGTGCATGGAGGTTCTGATGCACTAGGAAATCGCGTATTATTGCACCCAAACTGTCATGCCCAAGTGCATAGCAAGAGTTTGAAAGTAGTAAAGCCGGCTCCCTTATGGGTTGCTTTGTAATATAGCGTTTCCTTTCTAGGGAACTTTTATAGTAGGCTTGAGCCGTGTGCGATGAAAGTCGCAAGCACGGTTCTTAGGGGGGAATGGGTCAGTAATGACCTGTTCCTACCCTCCTTTGTACCTCTTTTTATTATGTCCACAGATACTCTTATCACTTCCGCCAAACCTTCAGCAATTAATCCTAAGGTCGGTTTCGTCTCTCTTGGCTGCCCAAAAGCGCTGGTTGATTCCGAACAAATCCTAACGCAATTGCGTGCCGAAGGTTACGATACCGCTAAATCTTATGATGGCGCCGATCTGGTGATCGTAAACACCTGCGGTTTTATTGATGCCGCAGTTCAAGAGTCTCTGGATGCAATTGGCGAGGCACTGGCCGAAAATGGCAAAGTTATCGTCACAGGTTGCTTAGGGGCCAAAAAAGACGCCAATGGTAACGACATGATTATGTCTATCCATCCCAAAGTATTGGCGGTGACGGGGCCACATGCCTTGGGTGAAGTGATGGATGCTGTCCATTTGCATTTGCCTAAACCACACGAACCTTTTATTGATTTGGTACCGGCTCAAGGTGTTAAACTGACACCTAAGCATTACGCTTATCTCAAAATTTCTGAAGGCTGCAATCATCGTTGCAGTTTCTGCATTATTCCATCCATGCGTGGTGATCTGGTATCTCGTCCGATTGCCGACATTATGCTGGAGGCAGAAAATCTGTTCATAGCCGGAGTAAAAGAATTACTCGTTATTTCACAAGATACCAGTGCTTACGGGGTAGACGTGAAATTTCGTACTGGTTTTTGGAATGGCAAACCAGTCAAAACCCATATGACACAGTTAGTCGAGGCATTGGGTGATTTGGCAAAACAATATGATGCCTGGGTACGTTTGCATTATGTTTATCCTTATCCGCATGTTGATCAAATTATTCCCTTCATGAACAACGGACATGTTTTACCGTATCTTGATGTGCCATTACAGCATGCCCATCCAGACGTGCTAAAACGCATGAAGCGCCCGGCTAGCGGTGAAAAAAATATTGAGCGGATTAAAGCATGGCGCGCAATGTGTCCTGAAATTACAATACGTTCAACTTTCATCGCCGGTTTTCCTGGCGAAACTGAAGAAGAGTTTGAATACCTGTTAGATTTCTTAAAAGAAGTTGAGATTGATCGCTTAGGCTGCTTTGCCTATTCGCCCGTAGACGGCGCTACTGCGAATGAACTGGCGAATCCAGTTCCAGAAAATATCCGTGAAGATCGTCGTCGTCGCGTCATGGAATTACAAGAAGGTATCTCCAAAAAACGTCTGCAAGCGAAAGTTGGTAAAACGATTCGCGTGTTGATTGACTCTCTTGATCGTAGTGGTGGTGTGGGACGTTCCTCTGCAGATGCGCCAGAGATCGATGGTGTAGTCTATGTAAAACCGCCATTCGAGCCACATCGCAAACTTAAAGTAGGTGACTTTGTCGATGTCAAACTCACGGCAGCTGATGCTCACGATTTGTGGGGCGAGGCGATTTAAATCTATGCCGGCTCTGCATATTCAATTTAGAACTTTATCCCTAGCCTTAGTGTTTGTGCCGCTGTTTTTATCAGTCTCTGTTGTTCACGCGCAGCAAGACGTTGCTAATACGGTCACCAACGCGGCAGCTACACGAGTTACCACGTCCATTTTTAAAGAAGCACAAAGATGGCGTGGTAAGTTGGGAGAAGATGTTGTTGAAATGCGCCTACAGCCTAAGCTAGAAGATATTGACAGTGTCGAAGGTGACTACATTGTCTTTGGTGGAAACAGAAATAAAGGCAATAAAATCTTGTTGGCCGGCGAGGTCAATGGGACCACCTTGACTATGGAAGAATCTGAAGATGGTGTCGACGTTTCTGGTCAATGGGATGGTAAGTTAGAGGGCAAAATTCTGCGTGGCAAATGGCAGTCCGATGACGGTAAGACTATCAAAGATTTTATTCTCGAATTAATGCCGCCAGCAGTAAGTAAGGCTGGTAAATCTAAGAGAGCATCTCCGTTGCATTTGAAGACTGCACAATAATTCCTAGTCAAAGCTGGCTTTCCTGTCTGCTCAGAATATTAAAATTTGCATTGCCCAGCACTGAGCCTCAGATAACGGACTTATAAAATTGTCTCTTGCTGTGCTTCCAAGTAATCGCGTGATCTGTAACAATAGGTTCAACATCGCGTCAGAGTTTATATTAATCTCTGGGCGCTTCTATCTAAATTTCCGCGAGCGTTCATGATGACAATCCCAGGTACAAACACGACATTAATTCATTCTGATTATGTAGCACCAGATGGATTTGCGGCTTTTCCTACGGCGATTCATCACGCTTCTACGGTGTTATTTAAAGATGTTGCTGCAATGCGTGCTCGCAGTTGGCAAGATAAATCAGCCTATACATATGGTCTGCATGGAACGCCCACAAGTTTTACTTTAGAGGCGCGATTAGCTGAGATAGAGCAGGGCGACCATTGTTTGCTGGCACCTAGTGGCTTGGCTGCAATTACGCTGATCGATCTGGCTTTGTTGCAAAGCGGTGACGACGTTTTGATTCCAGATAATGTCTACAATCCCAATCGTGAATTAGGTGATTGGCTGGCAAGTAGTTTTGGGTTGAGTGTACGTTACTACGATCCGCTCATTGGCGCTGGTATTGCGGCACTAATCAAGTCAAATACCAAGTTGATTTGGACCGAAGCGCCGGGTTCTGTATCGATGGAAGTGCCAGACATCCCAGCCATTTGTGCCGCAGCGCATGCGCAAGGTGTGGTGGTGGCGCTAGATAATACCTGGTCTGGTGGATTGGCTTTCCCCGCCTTTGCGCATGGTGTGGATATTGTTATGCAGGCATTAACCAAATATCAAAGTGGCGGTTCTGATGTCTTGATGGGTGCTGTTATTACCAAAGACAAATTATTGAATCAACGTCTGCAATCAGCCCATATGCGTTTGGGTTTTGGCGTCGGTATGGATGATGCCTATCTGATATTGCGTAATTTGCCTAGCTTGAAATTACGTTTTGATGCGCATGATGCCAGCGCCCGTAAAGTCGCGACTTGGTTATCAACTCGTCCGGAGATCGATAAGGTTTTGCATCCAGCTTTGCCAGACTGTCCCGGACATCATATTTGGAAGCGCGATTTTAGTGGTGCTGGCGGTTTGTTTTCTGTGTTATTTGATAGCGCTTATACCGAGCAGCAAACGGACCGCTTTGTCGATGCCTTGAAGCTGTTTAAAATTGGCTTTAGCTGGGGCGGTGCGAATAGTTTATGCGTACCCTATCGTATTCAGCAGATGCGGACGACATGGCCAAATCAAGGTGTGCTGGTGCGTTTTAATATTGGATTGGAAGACGCCGATGACTTAATTGCTGATATTGCGCAAGCGATGTCTGCTTTATAGCACTCAGCTTTTCTCAATTATTTAAAAGACGTAAATTCTGCTGGAAAGGCGTATCCATGATGAAAAAATCAAAACTGGTCATGCTCGTTGTATTTGTATTGACCGGCTGTGCTACGCGCTCGTTAGAAGAGCCAGCCCCGCGTGGTCAAACTCCAGACGCAGGCAAAGCCGCGGCCCCAAAACCTGTGACCGCTCCCAGTTCTTCGACTGCTTTTACGATCAATGGATACAAACGCGATCTTGCTCAATATATTACAAAGCACAATGCGGATAAATCGTATTCAGAGCAGCCGCAAGCGTTGTTGCGGTCTGTCATCGTTTTAAAATTTATTTTGGCGTCAGATGGTAAGTTGATCAAAAGCGAAATTATGCGCAGTAATCACGACAAAGTGACAGAGGCGACTGCTTTGAATAGTCTGCGAGTCAGTGCACCATTCCCCAAGCCTCTACCACATCTGGTGCGTAATGGACGCTTAGAAATTATTGAAACTTGGTTGTTTAATGATGACGGCCGCTTTCAATTACGGAGTATTGCTTTACCGCAAATCGACGAGTAATGATTGATTTTCAGTATTTATTTTAAATATACTGCTGGCTAGTATATTTTAGTTGTCCAATGATTCTTTGGGTGATCGGGCATAATTAGTATAAAAAATAGGGAGTATATGAAACTCCCTAGTCCAATTGTAGCTTGTTTGATTTTTGACTACGCAAAAAAAGAGGGCTGGATTTTGATCCAGCCCTCTTTTCATTTCACTCCTTAGTTACCGGCCTAAGTCGGTAACTAAGGTGATGAATATCAGTTTCTCAACCCTTAAGCCGCTAACAGTTGACGCAATACAAATGGCAAGATGCCGCCATGCTTGTAATAGTCAACTTCAATTGGTGTATCGATACGCAACAAGACTTTGACTTCTTGTTTGTCACCATTGGCACGGTTAATCACCAGTGTCACTTGCTGTTGTGGCTTGATGTCATCTTCGATACCTTTCAGGTCGTAGGATTCTGTGCCTGTAATACCCAAAGAATCAACGCTGTCAGTACCCAAGAACTGCAATGGCAATACGCCCATGCCGACCAGATTAGAGCGGTGGATACGCTCGAATGAACGAGCGATTACAGCTTTAACGCCCAGTAATTGCGTGCCTTTAGCTGCCCAGTCGCGGGATGAGCCCGTGCCATACTCTTCGCCACCGAAGATCATCGTTGGCGTGCCTTCAGCAACATATTTCATCGCGGCATCGTAGATCGCCATTGGCTCGCCAGTTGGCTGGAACAGCGTTTCGCCACCTTCAACACGAGAGCCGTCTTCTTTCGCTGGAATCATCAAGTTTTTGATACGCACGTTGGCAAAAGTACCGCGCATCATGATTTCGTGGTTGCCGCGACGTGAGCCGTAGGAATTAAAATCTGCTTTCAGTACGCCATTTGCTTTCAACCAAATACCTGCTGGGCTAGATTCTTTGATTGAACCGGCAGGGGAGATATGATCGGTTGTAATTGAATCACCAAACACACCCAATGCACGTGCACCAGTAATACCAGTAGCAGCAGCTTTTGGCTCCATCGTAAAGTCAGCGAAGAACGGTGGCTCGGCGATGTAGGTAGAGGTTGGCCAGTCGTAGACTTGACCTTCTGCCACACCTTTGATGTTTTCCCACAATTTGCCAGGTGCACCTTTGACGTCAGCGTAGTTCTCTTTGAATGTTTTTGAGTTCATCGCGAACTTCATTAACTTCTGGATTTCTGCACTGGTTGGCCAGATGTCGCCAAGGAAAATATCTTTACCTTTTACGCGGCCAACTGGTTCAGTCATCAAATCTCTGGTCATATTGCCTGCGATTGCATAGGCAACAACCAAAGGAGGGGAAGCCAAGAAGTTGGAGCGAATATTCGGATGAATCCGGGCTTCAAAGTTGCGATTGCCGGAGAGAATTGCAGATGCCACGATATCATTTGCTACGATGGCTTCGTTCATGGCTGGTGTTAAATCACCAGCGTTACCAATACATGTCGTGCAGCCATAAGCTGTTACGCCGAAGCCGAGTTTTTCCAGATATGGCAACAGACCCGCGGCTTCCAAATACTTGGTAACAACACGCGATCCTGGTGCCAGCGATGTTTTAATATGTGGAGCAACTTTCAAGCCAGCTTCGACAGCTTTCTTAGCTAACAAACCAGCTGCCAATAGTACGCTTGGGTTGGAGGTATTTGTGCAAGACGTAATTGCGGCAATCAGGATATCGCCGTTTTTTACTTTAACGCCGTCTGCATTGGTGTATACCGCATCCAGATCTTCAGCTTTTTTATTGAAGCCGTTCTCTGAGGTTGGTTTAGCAAACAAATCAGCGAAGGTTGATTTGACGTTACCGATTTCAATCCGATCTTGCGGACGTTTTGGACCTGCCAAAGATGGTGCAACGGTGTCCAGTGCCAACGATACTTCCGTTGTGTAATCAATGTCACCAGCTTTAGGAATGCCGAACATTTTCTGGGCTTTGAAATAGCCTTCAAATGCATCGATCTCAGCTTTAGTACGACCAGTACCTTTAAAGTAATCAATCGTTGCTTCATCAACAGGGAAGAAACCCATTGTCGCGCCATATTCTGGTGCCATGTTGGCGATAGTTGCACGGTCTGTCAGAGATAATGTGCGTGTACCTTCGCCAAAGAACTCAACAAACTTGCCTACAACTTTTGCTTTACGTAGCAATTCTGTAATAGTTAATACCAAATCGGTTGCGGTGCAACCTTCACGCAACGCGCCTGTCAGGTTGACGCCAACTACGTCTGGCGTCAGGAAATAAACTGGCTGGCCAAGCATGCCCGCTTCAGCTTCAATGCCGCCCACACCCCATCCAACGACGCCAATACCGTTGATCATTGTTGTATGTGAATCTGTACCTACCAGTGTGTCTGGATAGTAGATATCATTTTTCTTTGCGTCTTTTACTTTATGTACGCCGCGTGCCAAGTATTCCAGGTTAACTTGATGGACGATGCCGAAACCTGGAGGTACAACGCCGAAGGTATCAAAAGCTTGCATACCCCATTTCATGAACTGGTAACGCTCGTTATTGCGTTGAAACTCCAATTTCATGTTCAGATCCAAGGCTTTCTTTTCACGGAAATGATCAATTTGAACAGAGTGGTCGACTACTAAATCAACTGGTACTAAAGGCTCGATATTTTTTGGATTTTTACCTTGTTTCGCAGCGACGTTACGCATTGCTGCCAAGTCAGCCAGCAACGGGACGCCGGTAAAGTCTTGCAGAACTACACGAGACACGACGAAAGGAATTTCGTCAGTACGGTCGCCAGTAGCGCTCCAGTTAGCGAGCTGCTTAACGTGTTCGTCAGTGACTTTTTTGCCGTCACAATTGCGCAGGACAGATTCCAGCACAATACGGATGGAAATTGGTAAGCGCGAAATCTTTACACCCAGATTTTTTTCTAGTGCTGGCAATGAGTAGAATTTGCCTTTTTTAGAATCTGAAATCTTGAAATCTTTCAGGGTTTTGAATGCATCTTTATACGCATTTTGGCTCATGGCTATTCCTTTTTTTACAAAAATCAATGATCAAAAAAATCTACTTATTAAATCACTTCAGTTAAATACGAAATGTACAAAACGCTTGTTTATTTCGCTTGCGATGCGGTCGAGAGTCGTTCGGTTTCTGCTACAACTTGATCTGGTGTTTTACATTCATTGGCTAACTGTTGGCCATGACGTGAATCTAACAACATACTTTTAGACGGAATACCGATAAATACAAATCCAGCTTTTTTATTTTCAAACCGGTTAGCACCGGTTGTCGTATCAATTCTGCTAAGACGATATAGACGTTTTTTCCAACGTATCGCAACGTGTTTATCATCGTCTGCGTTGGTATAAATAGTGAAGAAATTGCCGAGTTCACATTTGTAATCGAAAGTTTTATTTTCGGTGATGTCTGGTTCTAAATCATCTTCATCAGGTACAGCTTTTACTGGAGATAGTTTTTCCGCAATTTTATTTGTTTTGGCAGTTGCTTTTTTGCTGGTACTTGTTGTTTGCGCTTGTGACAAAAGTGGCGAACACAAAATGCTGGACGTGAGCGCCATAAAGCTGACGATGTAGATAATTTTCTTCATTCATATCTCCTGATTACATAAGTTCTTGGAACGTTGTTGAGTTTTATAACGATTACGATAAATCACAATAATATCAGCGCAGAATCTGGTAATGCTAACTGGCAGCGCTGGGCTTTTTTTAACAAAGTCCAATAATATCGGTAGCTGGCTCGATCATGTAGTCGTCCGTTGATCTGTATCGGTCCCCAGTCATTCTGTTGAGCCTCAATCAAAATTGTAATTGCCTCGTTAATTTCTGCAGTTCTTGGTGACAATGCTTTGACGATGGGCTTAATTTGATCAGGATGTATGCTCCACATTCTAGTGTAACCACATTCGATGCCTGCACGATTAGCATCACCTGCGACAATTGCAGTGTCTTTGATTTCAGTGGTTACATTATGTGACGCTACTTTGCCGAAACGATGGCAAGCTGCGGCAATCTCTAACTTTGCGCGCATGACTAATGGATGCGTAAACTGTCCTGGTGATCGCATTGCACTAGACGGAATAGCACCATAATGCGATGAAATAAAATCCATAATGCCAAATGACAGGCACTCGACTTGAGGTAAAGCGGCAATTTGATGAGCGTTGGCCAACGCGCCGTGAGTTTCTATTAAGACGTGAATGGGTGCGGGACTTTGTCGAGAACTCGTCGCGTACTGGTTAATTTTCTGTATGGCTTTGATGACTTGCTCTACGCCATCAACTTTTGGCAGTACCCAATAGGCAATTTTTTCTGCGGCAACAGGTGCAATCAGATCAATATCTTGTTCAAAATAAGGGCTGTTGACATCATGTAGGCGTACGCCAATTCGCTGCAGATAATTACTCTCTGATGCAATCAGATTGCCAACAAGTTTTGCATGTGCGACCTCATTGCCTGCTGCGGCGCCATCTTCACAATCAAATGTAATATCAAATACAGCACCCAGCGCATTTTGCAGCGCCATAGACTTAAGCATGAGTTTTTCAGATCCGGCATAGTGATCACATACCGGCAAAAATGTCGGTTGTTCCTGATCCTGAAATAAAACTTGGGAAGGGTGCATCTTCACGCTATGAGAGAGGAAGTGATTTGGCAAGTTGGACATAGACTACGACCAACTTGCCTCTGATAAAAATCAGCCAACCAGGTGTTTTACGCCGTCACGCTCTTCTTGCAAATCTTTAAGCGTAAGGTTGATACGTTCTTGAGAGAATGCATCGATTTCTAAACCTTGAATAATTTTGTATTCGCCGTTTTCTGTTGTGACAGGAAAACCAAACATAGTACCTTCAGGAATCCCATAAGATCCATCGGAAGGAACGCCCATCGTTGTCCACTTGCCGTTAGTGCCAAGTACCCAGTCACGAACATGATCGATCGCTGCGTTTGCCGCAGATGCAGCAGAAGACAAGCCCCGTGCCTCAATGATGGCTGCACCGCGTTTGCCAACTGTTGGCAAAAATACGTCTTTATTCCATTCTTGATCGTTGATCAAATCTTTAACCGATGCGCCATCAGCAGTTGCAAAGCGATAATCAGCATACATGGTTGGTGAATGATTACCCCATACGCAAAGCTTTTCAATTGCGGCAACTGGTTTACCAATTTTTGCGGCTACTTGTGACAACGCACGGTTGTGATCCAAGCGCAACATTGCAGTGAAATTTTTGGACGGTAAGCTTGGTGCCGATTTCATTGCGATGTACGCATTAGTGTTTGCAGGATTACCAACCACCAAGATTTTTACATTACGCGAAGCAACTGCATCTAATGCTTTACCTTGAACTGTAAAAATTTGTGCATTCGCTTCCAACAAATCTTTGCGTTCCATTCCCGGTCCACGTGGACGCGCACCAACTAACAGGGCAACATCGATATCTTTAAACGCAGTCATCGGGTCACTATGAGCGGTCATGCTGGCGAGCAATGGGAATGCGCAATCGTCGATTTCCATCATGACGCCTTTAAGTGCTTTTTGCGCTTTTTCGTCAGGAATCTCTAATAATTGCAGAATAACCGGTTGGTCTTTGCCAAGCATGTCGCCATTGGCAATGCGGAATAAAAGGGAATAGCCAATTTGGCCAGCAGCGCCTGTTACAGCTACGCGCATAGGGGATTTTGCCATGATGCATCTCCGAAGTGGTGTGAAAATTATGTCGACTTAACGCTTTATAATCAATTATTTCAAACTCGATTATTAGGCATAAAAAGCACACAATGATACCGTTGAAAGTAGGGCGCGTCAGCCAAATTCACAAGCGACCTCTAATTTCTTAATCTATCAATATTAAGCTTCAATCTTTATATCAATCTACGGTGTTTGTGGATTTCTACTTTACTTTGAATCTATAAGAACTAATACTGCTTGACGACTTTGGTGTTGGTTCTTGTCAACTCGTTCGTACGGGAGTTTAGGTTGGCTGGAACGAAGTGTCAATCAATATCTTATGTCTTATATAAGACATATTACTTGTTAATTTGTTGTGGACGGAATGCTACTTTCTGTGGTGAAATTGTGGTCTATGAATTCTACTGTGCCAACCGCCAATAATCAGGGTAATAATCCTAATAGCTCGACTGTAGGTGTTGCTGCGCCTGGTTATGTGACATCTGGCGCATCTCCTACTTTTAGCCCTTTATATCAGCAAATTAAAGCTTTGATTACACAGAGTTTGCAGTCGGGCGAGTGGAAGCCTGGTGAGTTGATCCCTAGTGAGATGGAATTGGCTAGTCGTTTTAAGGTAAGTCAGGGTACTGTTCGCAAGGCGATCGATGAGCTATCTGCAGAAAATTTGGTTGTACGCAGACAGGGGAAGGGTACATTTGTCGCAACTCATCATGAGGCGCGTTCCCAATTCCGTTTTTTGCGCTTGGTGCCAGATGTTGGCATTCCACATTATCCTGAGAACAGAATTATCGAGGTCAAGCGGCTCCGTGCACCAGCTGATGTTGCGCGTGCACTAGATATCAAGTCAGGTGACTCTGTTGTGTTTATCCGCAGAGTTCAATCTTTTTCTAACGTACCCACCATTTTGGATGAATTGTGGTTGCCAGGGGTGATCTTTAAGGGATTGACTGCTGAGCGCCTTAATGAATACAAAGGCCCGATGTACGGTTTATTTGAAACTGAGTTTGGTACTCACATGATCCGAGCGTCCGAAGAAATTCGAGCGGTTTGTGCTGATGAGGTTTCCGCTAATTTGCTTCAGTTAGATGTTGGTGCACCTTTGTTAAAGGTGGAACGAATTTCGTTTACCTATGGCGATAAGCCTGTCGAGTTACGACGTGGGCTCTATCTGACCGACCAGCACCATTATCGTAATGAACTGAGTTAATGCGGGTCATCTAAGACGATTATTGGCATTACGTGTCAAAATACGTATTCAGATTTCGCAGTAAAATATGACTATTTTGTAGCAAAATGTCTTTTTGGTTGGTGCAATGCACCAAAATAGGCGAAAATTATAAAGTTCATGTACAGACTAGTTAATGGGGAGATTATTTATGTCTGAAGTAGTAAAAGCCAAACCTCGCTACGGGGTGATGCGGCTGATTGATGCCACAGGATATCGGCTGCCACTAGCTGGATTCGTTTCTATTCTGCACCGCGCAAGCGGAATGCTGATGTTTTTGCTCTTACCATTCATTTTGTATTTATTGGATAAAAGCATTACTTCAGAACTGTCATTTGCAGTGCTTAAAAATTTCACTTCGGGTATTTTTGTTAAATTGATTATTTTGGCGCTGTCGTGGGCTTATTTGCACCATTTTTGTGCTGGTATTCGTCATTTGTTCATGGATTTTCATGTTGGATTGAATAAAGACTCTGCACGTCAATCTGCCGTTGGTGTATTCGCGGTGAGCCTGTCTTTGGCTGCTTTGATTGCTCTTAAATTATTTGGAGTATTTTAAATGGCAAATAACAATATTGGGCCTAATCGGTTTGTCACTGGTGCGCATTATGGTTTGCGCGATTGGTTGGCGCAACGTGTCACAGCTATCGTAATGGCGCTCTATACCCTGTTGTTACTTGGGTTGTTTTTAACGGCAAACGACTTTAGTTATGCAGGCTGGGCAGGTATTTTCGCGCAACAGTGGTTTAAGTTGGCGACTTTTGCTGTCTTTATGTGTTTGTTTTATCACGCTTGGGTAGGTATGCGTGATATCTGGATGGATTATGTGACGCACAGCGTTGCATTGCGTCTGGTGTTTCAAGTCGCCACTATTTTGTGGCTGATCGCTTGTGTCGGATATGCGGCACAGATTTTGTGGAGAGTATAACCGTGGCAGCAATCAAACCCGCAATTCCATCCCGCCGCTTCGATGCGGTGATCGTTGGCGCAGGTGGCTCTGGCATGCGTGCTTCCTTGCAATTGGCAGAAGCTGGCCTGAACGTCGCTGTATTGTCTAAAGTATTTCCGACGCGTTCGCACACAGTTGCGGCACAAGGTGGTATTGGCGCATCACTAGGTAATATGTCCGAGGATAATTGGTACTGGCATATGTTTGATACCGTAAAAGGATCAGATTATTTGGGCGACCAAGATGCAATTGAATTTATGTGCCGTGAAGCACCTAAAGTAGTTTATGAGTTAGAACATTTCGGTATGCCATTTGATCGTAACGCTGATGGCACTATTTACCAGCGCCCGTTTGGCGGCCACACTGCAAATTTCGGTGAAAAACCAGTACAGCGCGCATGTGCGGCTGCAGATCGTACTGGTCACGCGTTATTGCACACTTTGTATCAGCGTAACGTTCGTGCTCGTACTCATTTCTTCGTCGAGTGGATGGCAATTGATTTAATTCGTGATGCTGATGGAGATGTCTTGGGCGTAGTTGCCTTGGAAATGGAAACTGGCGAAGTGATGATGTTAGAAGCCAAGCAAACCATCTTTGCAACCGGAGGTGCAGGTCGTATCTGGGCTGCCTCAACGAATGCATTTATCAATACTGGTGACGGTATGGGTATGGCCGCACGCGCTGGTTTGCCTCTGGAAGATATGGAATTCTGGCAATTCCATCCAACTGGTGTTGCCGGTGCTGGCGTTTTGATTACAGAGGGCGTCCGTGGTGAAGGAGGTATTCTGGTCAATAGCCAGGGCGAGCGTTTCATGGAGCGTTATGCACCGACACTAAAAGATCTTGCTCCTCGCGATTTCGTTTCCCGTTCTATGGATCAGGAAATAAAAGAAGGTCGCGGTTGCGGTCCAAATAAAGATCACGTTATGCTGGATTTGCGTCATATCGGAGCGGATACCATTCAGAAACGATTGCCATCGATTCTGGAGATCGCACATAAGTTTGCTAACGTTGATGCGACCAAAGAACCGATCCCGGTAGTGCCAACTATCCATTATCAAATGGGTGGTATTCCAACTAATATTTACGGTCAGGTTGTTGCCCCTAAAAACGGTAACCCTAATGAAATAGTGAATGGTTTATATGCGATTGGTGAGTGTGCATGCGTTTCAGTGCATGGCGCTAATCGTTTAGGTACCAATTCGCTGTTGGACTTACTAGTATTTGGTCGCGCAGCAGGTAATCATATCGTTGCCAGCAATTTGAAGGCTCGCAGCAATAAGGATCTGCCAGCGGATGCAGCAGATCTTGCATTATCTCGTTTGGCCAAACTGGAAACTAGCACGGGTACCGAGCGTGTACAGGACGTCGCGAATGCGATTCGTAAAACAATGCAGTACCACTGTGGCGTATTCCGTACTGATGAGTTGCTGCAAGAGGGCGTCAAGGAAATCATGGAGTTGGATGAACGTCGTAAGCACGTCTCGTTCAAAGACAAATCTAAGGTGTTTAATACAGCGCGTGTTGAAGCCTTAGAATTGGATAATTTGATTGAAACCGCAAAAGCAACTATCACATCTGCTGCTGCACGCAAAGAGTCGCGTGGTGCTCATGCGCATCGTGATTATGAGAAGCGCGACGATGAAAATTGGATGAAACACACGCTATGGTATTCGGAGGCTAATCGTCTGGATTACAAACCAGTTGTTACCAAGCCGCTGACTGTAGAGACCTTCAAGCCTAAAGCACGTACTTTCTAAGAATTGCGAAGAGAATAAAATGGCACGTACACTCAAATTTAAAATTTATCGCTACGATCCTGACAAGGATGCAAAGCCTTACATGCAAGACCTTACAGTTGAGCTGCAAGACACAGACAAAATGTTGCTGGATGCATTGCAACGCATCAAAGCTGACGTTGATGATTCTCTTGCCTTGCGTCGTTCATGCCGCGAAGGTGTGTGTGGTTCAGATGCAATGAATATTAATGGAAAAAATGGCTTGGCTTGTACCACTAATTTGAACGAGTTGACTGAGCCTATTGTTTTGCGTCCTTTACCCGGTTTGCCAGTCATTCGTGATCTGATCGTGGACATGACGCAATTCTTCAAGCAATACAACTCCATCAAACCATATTTGATGAACGAGTCGATTCCGCCTGAAAAAGAGCGCCTGCAAACGCCTGCAGAACGTGAAGAATTAGATGGCTTGTATGAATGCATTTTGTGTGCTTGCTGCTCTACATCTTGCCCTTCGTTTTGGTGGAATCCAGACAAATTCGTTGGCCCTGCCGGTTTATTGCAAGCCTATCGTTTTATCGCAGATTCACGCGATGAGGCGACAAATGAGCGCTTGGATAACCTAGAAGATCCGTATCGTTTGTTTCGATGCCACACGATCATGAATTGCGTTGATGTTTGCCCTAAGGGTCTTAATCCGACCAGGGCGATTGGCAAGATTAAAGAGTTAATGGTTAGGCGAGCTGTCTAGTCGTTGCAGAATTTAATCGAGTAAAACAATCGAGAGCTACAAGTTCGTTGTTCCACGAATGTTGAATTTGGAGCTCTTATTTTATGTAATTTTTGTTTTGCTTCAAACGGCAGTCTCAAGAATTGCATGAAATATGAATTCAGTATTGAAAGCAATTATGTCTGAAACTAAAATCGTATCCCATCAAAGTGACCCCGTAAAACGAGCTCGCCTAAGGTGGCGCTCCAGACGCGGTCTTTTGGAAAATGATCTCATACTCACTCGTTTTTTAGATTTACATGAGACATCTCTTACAGATGATGAAGTGGATGCTTTTGGTCGATTGATGGAATTGCCTGATAATACTTTGATGGACCTTATTCTGGCTAAAAAGCAACCAGAAGCTGAAGTTGATTTGCCGCACGTGCACGCACTTTTGGCTCGCTTGCAGATTGCCTGATGTTGATAGAGATTTATTGATAAAAATTTTCTCTCGTTTTTTTGATTAACGACTCAACTCTATGTTGAAGGAAGAGCCATGACGAATTCTGAAACAAAAGCCACACTATCTTTCTCTGATGGTTCTGCATCATTAGAAATGCCAATTTACAAAGGTACAGTTGGTCCTGACGTAATCGATATCCGTAAATTGTATGGCGCAACAGGGATGTTTACTTATGATCCAGGCTTCATGTCAACGGCAGCATGTAACTCGTCGATTACTTACATTGATGGCGACAAAGGCGAACTGCTGTATCGCGGCTACCCCATTGAACAACTAGCGGTTAATGGTGGTGATTTTTTAGAAACTTGTTTCCTGCTATTGAACGGTGAGTTGCCAACAGTTGAGCAAAAGGCTGAATTTGTTGCTACTGTAACGAATCACACTATGGTGCACGAGCAGATGCAATTTTTCTTCCGCGGCTTCCGTCGTGATGCACATCCGATGTCTGTTCTGGTGGGCACAGTAGGCGCTTTAGCGTCGTTCTACCACGATTCCCTCGATATTAATAATCCGCGTCACCGTGAAGTATCTGCAATTCGTTTGATCGCAAAAATGCCAACTCTGGTTGCTATGGCTTATAAGTATTCCATTGGGCAGCCTTTTGTTTATCCTCGTAATGACTTGTCATATAGCGCTAACTTCATGCACATGATGTTCTCTACGCCATGTGAGCCATATAAGGTAAATGAAGTTTTGGTTCGTGCTTTAGATCGTATTTTGATATTGCATGCTGATCACGAGCAAAATGCATCTACTTCCACAGTTCGTCTAGCGGGTTCGTCTGGAGCAAACCCATTTGCGTGTATCGCTGCTGGTATTGCTTGTTTGTGGGGCCCTGCACACGGCGGTGCTAATGAAGCAGCTTTGAGCATGCTAGAAGAGATTGGAAGCGTTGATAATATTTCTGAATTTATCGCCCAAGTAAAAGATAAAAACTCTGGTGTAAAGTTGATGGGCTTCGGTCATCGTGTTTATAAAAACTATGATCCACGTGCTAAATTAATGCGTGAAACTTGCTATGAAGTACTGCAAGAACTCGGTTTGCAAGATGATCCATTGTTTAAACTTGCGATGGCGTTAGAAAAAATTGCGCTGGAAGATGAATACTTCGTTTCTCGTAAATTGTATCCAAATGTCGATTTCTATTCCGGCATCGTCCAACGTGCACTCGGTATTCCGACGTCCTTATTTACGGGTATTTTTGCCTTGGCTCGTACAGTTGGCTGGATCGCGCAGTGGAAAGAAATGATTTCTGATCCAGAGCAAAAAATTGGTCGACCACGTCAATTATTTGTCGGATCTCAGACGCGTACCGTATTGCCCATTGATCAGCGTGGATAGTTGGTATTGAAAAAAAGCGAGTCAGCTAGACTCGTTTTTTTTTACATTAAATATGCTATGCTTCAATTAGTAAATAGATTTTTAGATGTAAATTCATTTTTAATTCAAAAAAGTTATTTTTTTAAATATACGAATGACAGTTTTGATTTAAAAGTGGAGTAGTTAGAAACCAGCCCTTCCCCACAACTTGATGTGCAATCCGCTAACCGGTCAGGCCGTGTCGCGGAAGGTTAGATTAACCCGCTAATCTCGCGAAACGCGAAGAAAGGTGAGCAAGATGATGCAACAATATAACGCTAACTCGTATTTGTTCGGCGGCAACGCGCCGTACGTAGAAGAACTTTACGAAGCGTATCTAAACAATCCCGGATCTGTTCCTGATAACTGGCGCGCGTATTTTGACGCGATGCAAAACGTTCCTGCGGTCGATGGCTCAAGTAAACCGGACGTAGCGCACGCACCTGTGATTGCTTCGTTTGCTGAGCGAGCCAAACAAGGTCCTATTCGTACAGTCAGTGCGAGTGCCGACGCCGAAATGGGTCGTAAACGTGTCGCTGCACAGCAATTGATTGCTGCCTATCGCTTCTTAGGTAGCCACTGGGCGAATTTGGATCCTTTGCAACGCCAAGAACGCCCTAATATCCCAGAACTTGAAGCTAGTTTTTATGGCTTTACAGACGCTGATATGGATATCCAGTTCAATATTAGCAATACTTATTTTGGGCCAGAAACCGCATCATTGCGCGATTTGCTGAATTCTTTGCGCGATACTTATTGTCGTTCGATCGGTGCTGAATTTATGTATATCAGCGACCCAACTGAAAAGCGTTGGTTACAACAAAAGCTGGAGTCCATTCGTTCGACTCCAAGTTTTTCCGCTGAAAAGAAAAAACATATTCTTGATCGCTTGACCGCAGCAGAAGGTTTAGAGCGCTACCTTCATACTCGTTACGTTGGTCAAAAACGTTTCTCACTTGAAGGTGGTGAGAGTTTTATCGCCTCCATGGATGAGACTATTCAACGTGCCGGTGAACGTGGTGTTGAAGAGATCGTTATCGGTATGGCGCATCGTGGTCGTTTGAACGTGCTGGTCAATACTCTGGGTAAGATGCCACAAGATTTGTTTGCTGAATTTGAAGGCAAACATGGTGACGATCTGCCAGCAGGTGACGTTAAATACCACCAAGGCTTCTCATCAGATATTTCCACTCCGGGCGGACCAGTCCATTTGTCCCTTGCATTCAATCCATCCCATCTTGAAATCGTTAATCCAGTAGTTGAGGGTTCGGTTAAGGCGCGTATGGAGCGTCGTGGCGACAAGGATGGTTCTCAAGTTTTGCCAATCTTAGTCCACGGTGATGCTGCGTTTGCAGGGCAAGGCGTTGTCATGGAAACGCTGAACCTCGCGCAAACACGTGGTTATGGTACTGGCGGAACGGTGCATATCGTGATCAACAATCAGATTGGTTTTACCACATCTGATCCGCGCGATTCCCGTTCTACTTTGTATTGTTCCGACGTCGTAAAAATGATCGAGGCACCTGTATTGCACGTCAATGCAGATGATCCTGAAGCCGTTGTTCTGGCAACGCAGATCGCTTTGGACTACCGTATGGAGTTCAAGAAGGATGTCGTTGTTGATATTATTTGCTACCGCAAGCTAGGTCACAACGAGCAAGATACACCAGCGCTGACGCAGCCTCTGATGTATAAAAAAATTGCTCAGCACCCTGGTACTCGTAAAATGTACGCCGATAAATTGGCAGCGCAAGGTACGATCCCAGCTGATGGTGGCGATACGATGGTCAAGGCTTTCCGTGATGCTATGGATGCAGGTAAGCATACGGTTGATCCGGTCATCTCCAACTTCAAGAACAAATATGCAGTGGATTGGATTCCTTTCCTAAACCGTAAATGGACTGATGCAGCAGATACAGCAGTACCTCTTTCTGAGTTGAAGCGTTTAGCTGAGCGTATTACGACGGTACCAGAAAGCTTCAAGCCGCATAGTCTGGTTGAAAAAGTTCTGGGCGACCGCGCAACCATGGGTCGCGGTGAATTAAATCTTGACTGGGGTATGGGCGAGCATCTTGCCTATGCATCTTTAGTTGCGTCTGGTTATGCAATTCGTTTGACGGGTCAAGATGCCGGTCGCGGTACATTTGTACATCGCCACGCGGTTTTGCATGATCAAAATCGTGAGCGTTGGGATGCAGGTACTTATATTCCTTTGCAAAACATTTCAGACAAGCAAGCTCCATTCGTCGTGATTGATTCTGTATTGTCAGAAGAAGCTGTATTGGCATTTGAATATGGTTATTCCACTGCAGAACCAAATACATTGACAATCTGGGAAGCGCAATTCGGCGATTTCGCTAACGGTGCTCAAGTTGTTATCGACCAATTCATCAGCTCCGGCGAAGTGAAATGGGGTCGTGCTTCTGGTTTGGTGCTGATGTTGCCGCATGGTTACGAAGGCCAAGGTCCAGAGCATTCATCTGCACGTCCTGAACGTTTCTTACAGTTGTGCGCTGACAATAATATGCAAGTAGTTCAGCCGACGAATGCTGCGCAAATTTTCCATCTCTTGCGTCGTCAGATGATCCGTCAGTTCCGTAAGCCTTTGGTCATCATGACGCCGAAGTCCTTGCTGCGTAATAAAGATGCGGGGTCTCCGTTGTCTGAATTAGCAAAAGGCAGTTTCCATACAGTGATTGGCGAAGTGGATGACAAGATCGATGCCAAAAAAGTGAAGCGTGTGATCGCTTGTTCAGGCAAGATTTACTACGATCTGGTCAATGCACGTAAAGAGCGTGGTCAGACTGATACGGCGATTATCCGTGTGGAGCAGTTATATCCGTTCCCACATAAGAGCTTCTCAGCTGAGTTGAAAAAATTCCCACAATTGGCTGAATTGGTTTGGGCACAAGATGAGCCGCAAAATCAGGGACCTTGGTTCCAGATTCAGCACAATATTTTTGAAAGTCTGGATGAAGGTCAAAAACTGGCATATGCCGGTCGTCCAGCTAGCGCATCGCCTGCTGTAGGTTACTACGACAAGCACTACGCACAACAAAAAGCATTGCTGGATACGGCATTTTCTAAACTCAAAGGCTACGTCCTGACTAAATAACGATCTTGTATTGACTGTGCATATTCATTACGCATAAATCAATTAGTGATCCGTGGCGCAGCAGAAGCTGCTGCGCCCAACAGATATCCGAAACGGAGAAAAAACATGGCAATTATCGAAGTAAAAGTACCGCAGTTATCCGAGTCAGTTGCAGAGGCAACTTTGCTCACATGGCATAAAAAAGTTGGTGAGTCCGTCGAGCGTGACGAGAATTTGATTGATGTAGAAACGGATAAAGTTGTTCTGGAGTTACCTGCGCCAGAAGCCGGTATCATTACTCAAATCATCAAACCAGACGGTAGTACCGTCGTCGCTGGTGAAATCATCGCCATTTTGGATACTGACGCATCTGCCAAGGTTAGTCCGCTCCAAGTCACCGCACTCCCAGTTGCTTTAACAACTGATCCAGTAACTGATGCAATCAATAGTCTTGCTGCTAAATCTGCCGGTGTTGCAATGCCAGCTGCTGCAAAAATTCTCTCTGAAAACAATATGTCTGCCAGTGCAATTGATGGCACAGGCAAAGACGGTCGCGTTACCAAAGGCGACGCCTTAGCCGCAGTTGCAAAACCTGCCGTTGCAGCGACCGCACCAGTAGTTGCGCCAATCGCAGCACCGGTTGCAAGCAAGCCAGCTTTGCAGCAAGTCAATGCGCCGGCAATGAACTTAGGTGATCGCCCTGAAGAGCGCGTGCCAATGAGCCGTTTGCGCGCCCGTATTGCAGAGCGCTTGTTGCAATCTCAATCGATGAATGCAATTTTGACGACCTTCAATGAAGTCAACATGGCACCAGTCATGGAATTGCGCAATAAGTACAAAGACAAATTTGAAAAAGAACATGGCGTTAAGCTGGGTTTTATGTCTTTCTTCGTCAAAGCTGCCGTTGCTGCTTTGAAAAAATATCCGGTTATTAATGCTTCTGTTGATGGCAATGACATCGTGTACCACGGCTATTTTGATATCGGTATTGCAGTCGGTTCCCCACGTGGTTTAGTGGTACCTATCTTGCGCAATGCGGATCAAATGTCGATTGCTGAGATTGAGAAGAAAATTGGTGAATTTGGTGCAAAAGCCAAAGACGGCAAACTGACACTGGAAGATTTGACTGGCGGTACGTTCTCCATCTCCAACGGTGGTACTTTCGGATCGATGTTGTCCACACCGATTATTAATCCACCGCAATCCGCAATCTTAGGTGTGCATGCAACTAAAGACCGTGCTGTTGTTGAAAACGGTCAAATTGTAATCCGCCCGATGAACTATCTTGCGATGTCTTACGACCACCGTATCATTGACGGCCGCGAAGCAGTTTTAGGTTTGGTCGCAATGAAAGAAGCATTGGAAGATCCAGCTCGCTTGTTGCTAGATCTGTAATATGAACTTCGCTGACGAAATCAAACGTCTGCACGAACTACATCAGTCGGGCGCACTGACTGATGCCGAATTCGCGCAAGCCAAGGCTAAGTTGCTGGCGTCGAATGAAAGTGCTGAACAATCATGGTCTGGCACTGATCAAACGATCAATCAATTAAATCAGTTCCGCCGGTCCAGAAAAGATCAATGGCTAGGTGGCATTTGTGGTGGTCTTGGCAAACTTACCGGAGTCGAATCCTGGATCTGGCGTTTGCTTTTCGTTATGTTCACTTTCTATTTTGGTTCTGGTCTGGTGGCTTATATCCTTGCATGGATATTTATCCCGGAAGAAGAATAAATAGAGCGAACACAATCTGAACACATCAGGAAAATATTCATGAGTAAACAATTTGATGTCGTCGTTATCGGCGGCGGCCCTGGCGGCTATATAGCAGCGATCCGTGCAGCACAGCTCGGTTTTTCCACCGCATGTATCGATGCATGGAGTACTGATAAAGGTACGCCAGCATTAGGCGGCACCTGCACCAATGTTGGTTGCATTCCTTCCAAAGCTTTGCTGCAATCATCCGAGCATTATGAGCATGCCGGCCATTCCTTTGCAGATCATGGTATCGAAGTCAAAGGCCTGGCGCTTAACATCGGCCAAATGCTGGCACGTAAGAACACCATCGTTAAGCAAAATAATGACGGTATTGTGTATCTCTTTAAGAAGAACAAAGTAACGTTTTTCCACGGTCACGGGTCTTTTACCAAGGCAGTTGAAGGCGGCTATGAAATCAAAGTCGTAGGTAAAACAGAAGAGAGCATCGTTGGCAAGCATATCGTTCTGGCGACGGGTTCTAATGCACGTGCTTTGCCGGGTGCGGAGTTTGATGAAGAATTGATTCTGTCCAACACTGGCGCCTTAGAGTTGCCAGCAGTACCGAAAAAACTGGGCGTCATCGGTGCCGGTGTAATCGGTTTGGAAATGGGTAGCGTCTGGCGTCGTCTGGGTGCTGATGTGACTGTGTTAGAAGCTTTGCCAACCTTCCTTGGTGCAGTGGATGAGCAAATCGCAAAAGAAGCGCACAAACTGTTTGTGAAACAAGGTTTGTCCATCAATCTCGGCGTAAAGATTGGCGAGATCGTCAAAGGTAAGAACGACGTTACCGTCAATTACAGTGATGACAAAGGTACTGTACATGTAGCGGTATTCGATAAATTGATCATCTCTATCGGTCGTACACCTAACACTAACGGCTTGAATGCGGATGGCGTTGGTTTGAAACTCGATGAGCGTGGTTTTATCGCGGTTGATGGTGATTGCAAAACTAATTTGCCAAATGTCTGGGCGGTTGGTGACGTCGTGCGTGGCCCTATGCTGGCACACAAGGCAGAAGAGGAAGGCGTTGCAGTTGCTGAGCGCATCGCTGGTCAGCATGGTCATGTCAACTTTAATACGATTCCCTGGGTTATTTATACTTCACCTGAGATCGCCTGGGTTGGTCGCACCGAGCAACAGTTGAAGGCAGATGGTGTCGCTTACAAAGCTGGCACATTCCCATTTATGGCTAATGGTCGCGCCCGTGCTTTAGGTGATACGTCCGGGATGGTCAAATTCTTGGCGGATGCGACGACGGATGAAATCTTAGGTGTACACATTGTCGGTCCAATGGCATCGGAGTTGATCGCAGAAGCTGTTGTAGCAATGGAATTTAAAGCCTCATCAGAAGATATCGCCCGTATTTGTCACGCACATCCTTCTTTGTCGGAAGCGACTAAAGAGGCGGCGTTGGCAGTAGACAAACGTTCGTTGAACTTCTAGTCCAGAACGATTTTTGAACATGACGCCGCTGATGGGATAAATATCCTCTCAGCGGCGTATTTATTCCTAAGCGGTAAAAAATGAATGTTCTAGAGTTTTATCAAGAAGCCCTGACCAAGCGTGGTTTTCAAGCGGATGCTGCACAACAACTCGCAGTCGATCGGCTGCAACAATCCTATGATGAATGGGTGGAATACAAATCCAAGCGCGCCAACAAGTTCACCCGTTTGATCACCCGTCCCGATGTACCACGCGGCGTGTATATGTGGGGAGGGGTAGGGCGTGGCAAATCGTTTTTGATGGATAGCTTTTATTCTGTCGTGCCAGTTGTGCGTAAAACTCGTCAGCACTTTCATGAATTTATGCGTGCAGTCCATCGGCAATTGGATGAGTTGACTGGTGTAGCAGATCCGCTGGATGAAGTCGCACGTCGCATTGCTAAAAAATACCGTCTGATTTGCTTTGATGAGTTCCACGTGTCCGACGTGGCTGATGCCATGCTCCTATACAATCTGCTGAACGCCTTGTTTGAAAACGGTGTCTCATTTGTCATGACATCCAACTATCAGCCCGACACTTTATATCCAGACGGACTGCATCGCGATCGTATGTTACCCACCATTGCGTTATTGAAAGACAAGCTGGATGTCTTAAATGTCGATTCGGGTAACGATTACCGCAAGCGTGCGCTGGAACAGGTTGATGCTTATCTTACACCGCTCAATGCAGCGACCGATAAAGCGTTACGGACAGCATTTGCCAAACTGGCAGACACCGCAGATGAGGACTCCAGAGTCAATATTGAGGGCAGGGACATCAAAGCCTTACGTCGTGCCGGTACTGCGGTGTGGTTTGATTTCAGCACGCTTTGTGGCGGCCCCCGTTCGCAGAATGATTATCTTGAAATTGCCAGCCGTTTTCATACCGTGATATTGTCCTCGGTTCCGCGCATGTCGGCAGCAATGTCGTCTGAGGCACGTCGCTTTACCTGGTTGATTGATGTGTTTTACGATAACAAGGTCAAGCTGATTATGTCGGCTGAAGTGCCTGCAGAAGAGTTGTACACACAAGGTACATTATCGAATGAGTTTCACCGCACCGTATCGCGTATTATCGAGATGCAATCGCGTGAATACATGGAAACCGATCAGCGGCACAGTACTGATACTCTTACTTAACTTATTCTGAAAGCTTGATCTATGACACCGTTTCACCGCAGATTTACTTATTTGTCGTCTGTCCTGGCTATTGGTTTATTCAGTTTTTGCTCAGTATCCTCTGCTCAGATACAAGATCCACCTTTGACGCTAGATGAGTTGGCTAGTGTTGTCGGAAAATTGGATCAGACGTATGCACCAAAAGCCATTCAAACCGTCGAAGCTGCCGATGCCGCATTAGCCCAAGTAGAGCCAACCCAAAGACAATTGCAAGCTTGGTATATTCGCACTCAACACACCTGTTACGAACGTTTTTTCGTCAACTCTTGTCTGGACAACGCCAAGCTTAGTCGCCGCAAGCATTCTGTTATTTTGCAGCGTATCTCAGTAGAAGCAAAAGCTTATAAACGCAAAGAGCATATTGAAGAACTAGATGCTGAGTTGAAATTAAAAAATGAGCAAAAACAGTTGGACGAGCAGAAAAAGCAATAGCAATGATAATGCGCAATGCATGGTGTTGCCGGGTTGGCACCGAATACCGCGTTATTGTTGCGCTGCTTAAATAGCGAGATCAATATAAATAAATCCCCTAAAATATCTAAAAAAAGGGGAGTATGTGCCAAAAATAGTCTCAATGTCCATAATAAACATGGACGTTAAAATATACTATGGGTAAGTATATGTGCTGTCTAAACGCCGGTTTAGGCGTCAGCTATAGCGCCAATCTAATGTTTAATTCAATGCTAACTTAGGTGCGAATTCAGGTGCGAATTCAGGTGCGAATTCAGGTGCGAATTCAGGTGCGAATTCAGGTGCGAATTCAGGCGCAAATTCAGGCGCAAATTCAGGCGCAAATTCAAATCTCACTCAAACGAGTCAGCGCCTCTTGCAAGGTCTGCTCTTGCTTAGCAAAGCAAAACCGTACTATGCCGGATTCGTTTGCTTGCTGGTAAAAGCCCGATAGCAGAATTGCTGTCACATCACGATTACTCAATAGACGGTGATTCTGGTGCCGTTTAACTGTGTTTTGACAATCGGTTCCTTGATCGCTTTTGCAGTCATTATTCTACGAATGGCTGCTACAACGACCTCTGGATTGGCGACTTGTATTTGATGGTCAGAATCGACGATAGTCGTGTTGGCGTTTGGGTAAAGTCCCTCGACCATAGCGGCTAGTTTGGAGCCAGAATCAGTAACGCCGAAATCGACAGCAATTGCGCCTGCTGATTTGGGGACGTTAAACAGTCGCTCTACAGGAATTTTATTTGCCCATGGTAATGCAAGAACTTCTTCGCCGGTATTGAAGATTTGGTCTATCTCTTGATTAATTACCTTACTAAAAAAGATCCGTTTGGCAATTCTGGTATAAAGCGGGAAGTCGGCAGTTTTTTTGATGACGCCAGGATAGACGGCATCAACCAGAACAACACCCGCAACGTCCTGGGGATACATCCGGGCAAATAGTTGCATGTACAACCCGCCTAATGAATGACCAACCAGCAGATAAGGTGGTTTTAAGCCTTGGTGTTGCAAAGTCTTGCGTAGTTCTTCCACAATCGTTCGGCCATCACGTAGCGCTTCCGTTTCATCACTTTTGCCATAGCCGGGACGGTTGTAGGCAAATATGGTCGCCTCGTTTTTAATATCTTCAATAACTTTGCTCCACTTATCCAGAGTTTCGCGTGATCCGTTTTCAAATACGACGATGGCTTTGGATTTGGTAGTCTCAATCTGCAACACTTCAATATTGTGATTGTTGATCTTTTCGATTCTGCTTTGTGCATATGTATTGAGTGATATGGCGAATGCGACGAAAGCGAGAGTTAAGCGTAATAGCATAATTGAATCCACAGGTTGAAAATCCTGAGATTATACGAATGACAATTTGAAATTAGATGTGAAGCGACAAAGCACAAAATCTTCGGGATGAAATGCAATATTTGACCGATAGCCCGTATTGGTGAAAACCAGCAGAAAAGCTAAAGGGAAATAGAAGAGGAATTAAAAAAATAGGGAGTATGGTTAAATATAGCACCTACGTCCATGTATATACTAGGTGCCGTAAATATACTCTATCTAAGTATTTATATTTCCTGCAGGCGTTGCAATGCGGCATGCAAGGTCTGCTCTTGCTTAGCAAAGCAAAACCGTACTATGCCGGATTCGTTTGCTTGCTGGTAAAAGCCGGACAGTGGAATCGTTGCCACACCTATTTCGCTAGTCAGCCAGCGTGCAAAATCTAGCTCTGACTGATCAGAAATTGCTGAATAATCGACACATTGGAAGTAAGTTCCTTGTGCTGGCAGCAACTTAAAGCGGGAGTTTTTTAAACCGTCGCGGAAAAAATCCCGTTTTTGCTGATAAAACGCAGGCAAGTCCAGATAGGGTGCAGGATTTGCCAAATAGTGCGCCAGTCCCAACTGCATTGGCGTATTGACAGTGAATACATTAAATTGATGCACTTTGCGGAATTCTTGCATCAGTGCGGCCGGGGCGGTGACATAACCTACTTTCCAGCCAGTGACATGATAGGTTTTGCCGAAGCTGGAGATAATAAAGCTGCGCGCCGCCAGTTCTTCGTAACGCGCCAGTGATTCATGACGCAAGCCGTCAAATACCATATGCTCATACACTTCATCCGATGCAATCAGCACCTTGGTGTTGCGCACTATTGCTGTCAGCGATTCAATATCGGTCGTGCTCAGTACAAATCCGGTGGGATTGTGCGGCGAGTTCAGCATAATCAGACGGGTTTTATCCGTGATCTTGGCAGCTAGCTTGTCCCAGGGAATGCTGTAACCGTCCGGCCCTAGTTCCATTGACACCAATACCGGCACGCCACCAGCTAAGCGGATGGCTGGCACATAGCTGTCATAGGCAGGTTCAATCACGATCACTTCGTCACCGGCGTGTACGCAAGCCAGAAAAATCGTCAATATGCCCTGAGTTGCACCCGCAGTGACGGTGATTTCTGTTACCGGATCGTAGCTATGGCCATAAATTGTGTGGATTTTTTTAGCGATTTCGGCTCGTAATAGCGGCAGACCAGGCATTGGAGGGTACTGATTATGCCCATGACGCATCGCACTACTGACTGCATCCAGTAAAGCGGGATTGCAATCAAAATCAGGAAAGCCTTGCCCCAGATTGACCGCATTTTTCTCCGCAGCCAAAGCCGACATAATCGAAAAAATCGTCATGCCGACGTCGGGCAATTTAGAGCTGAGTTGCAATGTGGGATTGAAAGAAGTCATCTGAATCAGATTGAAAGGTGTGATCAAGAAGAGCAATACCAACTAGTCAGATTAGTTAGCGGCATTGCTCTTGGGTACTAAATTAGACTAGTTTAGTGTTCTTAATATTGCATTGAATAAATTTACTTAGTTCCGAATAAACGATCACCCGCATCACCAAGACCAGGGATGATGTAGCCATGTTCATTCAGGCAATCGTCTATCGATGCTGTCAGGATAGACACATCAGGATGCGCCGCTTGCATCACTTTGATGCCTTCGGGTGCAGCCAGCAAGCAAACAAATTTGATTGACGTCGCGCCACTTTGTTTGATGCGAGTGATCGCCGCTGCTGCCGAATTGCCGGTTGCCAGCATAGGATCGACGACGATCACTAAACGTTCTGCGATATCTTCTGGCACTTTAAAGTAGTACTCGACCGGCTCCAATGTTTCAGGGTCGCGGTACAAACCAATATGACCAACGCGTGCCGCCGGTAACAAATCCAGCATGCCATCCAAAATACCGTTACCAGCGCGCAGTACTGAGATGACGCACAGCTTTTTGCCGCTGATAGTCGGCGCCTCGATGGTCGCCATCGGGGTTTCTATCGTCACTTTTTCTAAGGGCAAGTCGCGGGTGACTTCATACGCCAGCATCTGGCTAATTTCACGCAACAGACGGCGGAAGTTATCCGTGGTCGTTTCTTTGCTGCGCATGAGAGTGAGTTTGTGTTGCATCAGAGGGTGTCTGATTTCGGTCACATAGTCTGACAAGATAATTCTCCGTAATGAGGTCGGGGGTCTGAGTTGAGTCACAGATGACAGACCCTAGCGTGTCCAAATTGAACCAGCCGTTATTTTACGTCCCCAAGCGCATTCATGGGCGCCGGCAATGGAATTGTTTCTGTTTATCTTCATCAATAACTAGCTCTGATTTGATCCCGCCTTCGTAAAAATTGGAAATGAAGGACTTTTCCGCTTCTACTCCGGCAATTGTTTGCAAATCGTTCATTGATAATCCATGTTAAGAAGTTCCGGTAGGGCGCTATCCACAGTGCCAAAGGAGCGGTCAGACAATCAGGAGCATGGCATGGACGCAAATCAAACATTGTTAAACAGATTATCCTTAGGGTCGTACCCGATGGACGCTGGACAACGAGACGATTTCCATACCTCGGATGCCGCGCTGGAGTCGCATTCTCGCATCGACGTAAAAGGCATACGCGAAGCCATCGCCCGCGTAGAGGCAGAAGCTAGAGCCACCGTCGCTACGGAGGCAAGGACACAAGCCGAAGCCCGCGCCCGCGCGCTGGCAGAAGCCCGTGCCGAAGCCGAGGCAGAGTCAGCCAATCTGGCGCAAGAGAAATTACAGTTAGAAGAAGAAGCCAGTGCCAGTAGCCATGCCCGCTTGCAGGCAGAGCGTCAATCGCGTGCCGCCAGTCAGGCCAGAATTGCCGCCGATAGCCAAGAAACACAAGACATGCAAGAGCGCACCAGATTAGATACCCTGGCGCGCGAGCAAGCAGAAAAGCGTTCTAAGCTAGAGCTAGAAGCCACACAACGCGCCAGCGAACAATTGCAAGCCGATACCGAAATTAACGCCAAAGCCAAAGCAGCTGCAGAACGATTAGCCAAAGAAAGCCAAAATGCTCGCAACTGGGCGGCAGAACGTTTTGCCGCATCCCAGGCAGCTAAAAACGAGGCCGAAGAACGTGCACGTGCCGATGCGCGGATGGTCGAGCTAGCTCGTGAGCGTGAGCGGCGCGATAAAGAAGCACGCGAAACCACAGAAATGCTCGCCAAAGTCCGTAGCGAAGCACTGCAAGTCAGCAAAGAGCGCGAACAAGCAGAAGCCATGGCGCTCGAATTTGCCATCAACCGTGCTCCGGCAGAAGTCCGCGCACGCGAAGATGCACTTGCCCGCGTCGCCGTAGAACAAGAGCATGAAGCTATTGCCCAAGCCCGAGCAGAATCAGATCGGCGTGCCACTGCAGCCATACAATTACGCATGCAATCCGAGCTGGAATTGCGTAATGCGTCCGCCAGAAGGGAGCAAACTGAAGTCGTCGCCGCCACCACAGCCCAAGCCCGTCGTGATGCGGAAGAACGGATAGAGCAAGTTACCCAACAAAGGATACAAACCGAAAAAGAGCTACAGTCCAAGGCCCTGATCCGTATCGAAGAAGAGCAACAAGCCGATGCAGAAAACCGCATCAGATTAGAAGCAGAAGCACAAGCGACCGAACAGGCCAAACAGCGCCGTATTGCAGAACTGCATGCCACCAAGTTAGCCCAGCAACGCATGCAAGAAGAACAGCGTGCCGTCATGTTGGCTAAACAGCGCGCCAGCATTGACCAGCAAGCTGAACAACTCGCCCGCGAACAAGCCGATGCAGAACAACAAGCGTTGAAGGCAGCAACGTTTCAAGCCACCGTCTTAAAGCAAACCTATGTCGTCGCGCAGCAAAAAGCCAAGAGTGCATTGGAATTGGCGCAGGCAGAAAAATTAAGAGCAGATGCCGAACAAAAAGCAGCCTTGGCGTTGCAGCAAAAACTCCAGGCAGAGCAACAAAAAATAGAAACAGCCAATGCCCGTGCGCAAGCAGAGCAAGCCCGCGCCGCTATTTTAATCATGCAGCAAGAAGCCGAGCAAACTGCCCGTATTGCGGCAGAGACTAGCTGCACGGCAGAGAAGTTAACCTTGGAAAAAACCATGGAACAAGTCGCCTTGCAACAACAGCTTGCTGCCGTTAATCTCAAAAAAGAACAAGAAGCCAGCGAGCTGGTTCGGGTTCAACAGCAACGCAATGATAACGAGCTAAAAGCACTCGATGCAGTACAAGAAAAACTCATCGTCGAGCGCAAACGTGCTGACGCAGTTCAGCAAGTATTAAAGCTGACGCAAGAAAAATTAGTAATTGAACAGGTCGCCCAGATTGAGACAGAATCACGCATACGCGCAGAACAAGAAGCCAAAGCCGTAGCGCAAGCCAAAGAACAATCCGAGCGCGAGCAACGACTGGCCTTAGAAGCATCTGCTACAGCAGAAAAATATGCGTTAGAACAAGTCCGTGTACAAACGGAAATGCAACGCCAGGCGGCCAAAATTGCGCTGGTCAAAACCCGCCAGGTAGTAGAGCAAACCAAGGCTGAACAAATCCGTTTTGAAGCAGAACGCGACGCCGCATTAGCAGCACAAGAAAAACTCGAAGCCGAGAAAAAAACTGCAGAAGAAATCATTGCCCGTGCCAGCGCCGATCGCCAGCATGCGTCCTTGTTACAAGCGCGTCAGGAGCAAGAAGTGCAAGCGCGTGAAGCACGTCAGGCATTGATCGAGGCAGAGCAGTTACGCTTACAAAAAATCACTGAACACGCTGCCTTACAAAAACAGACCGCTGCCAATGCACAACTAAAAGTGGCTGAATTAGCCGAGCTGCAAAAAACCTTGCAGCAACGTTCAGAATCCGAGCAAAAAGCGCTGGATATCGTGCAACAAAAATTACAGGTAGAAAAACAATTATTGGCTGAAATTGATGCCAAAATCAAACTAGAGCAAGAGCAAAAAGAAGCGCACTCGGCCCGTTTGCAAACAGAGCAACAAGCAAAAATAGCAATAGAAGCACAAGCCAAAGCCGAACAAGAACAATTAGTACAAGCGAAGGCGCAAGCAGAGGCAGAGCAACAATCCGCCATTGCCGCAGAGGCGCGTGCCGTTGCTGCAACTCATTTGTCACGTTTAGAAAAAGAAAAAGCTCTGGCACAACAAAGTGCTTTGGCTGCGCTGCAAGACAAACTGATTTTAGAAGAGAAAAAATCCAAAGCAGTACAAGAAGAAAAGCAATTGCAGCAAGATCGCCTCGCTGCAGAAAAAATCGCCACCGAAGCCGCAATCGCAAAAGCAGAAGCAGAGCGCCAGGCCAATGTGCTGGCGCAAGCCAGAGTGATCGCAGAACAGCAAGCAAAAGAATTGGCAGAAGCTAATTTGCAGGCAGAAAAAGAGCTGCATGAAAATGTCAGAATCTATGCCGATACCAAGCACAAAGCACATCAACTTACTATAGAAAAATCGCGCAAACTATCTGACTTAGAGCACGTTGCACGTCAGCGGCTAGAAGCAGATGCAGCACTGGTAGCAGCAACTGAAGCAAAAATACAAACAGAGCAACAGGCCTTGCAAGAAACTACCGCCAGGCACAATGCAGAGCAAGCCCTGACTCAGTTTGCACAGGCAAAACAAGAGGCAGAAAATCTCGCCAGAACCGCTATCGAAGCCAACTTGATCACCACGCAACTCTTGTATCAGGAGGCTGCCGCTCAGGCCGATGCGCAACAGTTGGTACAACAACTCGCTGAACAAAATCTGCAAGAACAACAAGCTTTATCTGCACTGATCGCACAACGTCAGGCAGCAGAGCAAGCGACACAAATCTCTATCCAGCAAAGACAAGATGCAGAGATACAAGTGTTGCTCATCGCAGAGCAACGCCAGTTGGCGGAAGAAGAAAAAAATGTCTTAGTACAAGCACGTTTGCAAGCAGAGCAAGAGGCCAAGCTCAGCGTAGAGCAATTCAATTTCCATGAAAAACAATGGCTGACAATCTCGGTAGAAGAGTCAATGGTCAAGCGGCAGGCTGCTACTGCCTTACATGAAAAAACACAATTGCTGATTGACTCCAGCGCAGCAGAGCAAGTACGTTTAGAGGCAGAGCGCGAGCTAGCACAACAGCTACAGAAAAAATTAGAGGCAGAACAACAGGCGCATGTTTTTGTACAACAACGACTGCAAGCAGAAGCACAGTTGGCACAAACAGCCATTGATATTGCAGAACAAGAAGCCCAGGCCGCAGCAGAGGTACAACAATTACTGGCGACTCAGCAGGCGTTGTTTGCCGCATCTGCTGATCACGCAGATGCGCAGCGTGAAGCAGTCCGTACCGCAGAATTAAAAGCGCAGGAAGCTAGCGAGTTAGCTCGTTTAGAAAATGAAAAAGCCGCCAACGAATTGCTGGCATTAAGCCTGATCCAACAAAAACGTGCAGCAGAACAAATCGCTGCGGACGAAGCCGCACAAAGAGTGCAAATCGAGCAAACCTACTTGGCCTTGTGCACTGCCAAAGCCTTGGCAGAACAAGAGGCAAAAGCTGCAATACAGGCAAAACAAGAAGCAGAGCAAGAAGCCGCTACATTTGCGCAGCAATATGCAAGAACACAAGAACACAATGCCAACCTGGCGCAAGCTCATGCTGACCAATTATTGGTTTTGCAGCATGCAGAATTACAAGCAGCAGAGCTGGCGCAAATTAAATTGCTGGCAATGGAAGAGCAAGCGCAATTACAAGCAGTCACCATCAAACAAAATCAATTGGCAATGGAGGCCATCAGCCAAAAAATGGAATTTGAAAAAGTACTCGCTGCAGAGGCAGAGCAACGTCTTCGTATCGAACAAGAATTGTGTCAGCAAAGTGCAGAGCGAGTCGCCTTAGAGCAAGCTGCTAGTATCGCCGCACAAGAAAAACTAGCAATGGAACAAACATTGAGCCATGCGGCACAAGATATCATCAACGCACGTGCCAATCTTGAGGCTGAGTTGAATCATCAAACCAGCTTGCAAACTGAGTTGGATGCAAAATTGGTCGAGGCAGAGCAAAATCGTTTGCAAGAGTTGATGCAAGAAAATCAGGCGATTGACCAGGCACTACAAAGTCAGCAAGCCATTAATGAAGAAATGCATCAAAAAATGCTGCGTCGGATTGCACAAGAACAAAAAACCAATGACTTGCTTCAAGAGAAATTGATGGCTGAAAATCAGGCTACGATCATCGCTGATGCTGCCGCTGTTCAGGCGCAACAAGCAGTGCAGCAAGCGGCAGAGCTAGTGGCAACACGTCTGCAACAAGCACAGGCCGACGCTGATTTACTCAAAGAGCAATTTCAACAAGAGTTGCAACTGGCTGAACAATTAACCGAGCAGCAAGCAGAACAACTGCGCCTGCAATTACAGCAAGAGCATCAACAGGCAGAAATAGTAGCCAATGAACTGATCAGCCGTTTATCGCAAAATCAGGCGACCAGCGCAGTGTGGCGTCAGCGCGCTCAAGAGATGTTGTTGCAAGCGCCAGTTGCTGTTGTCATGCCGGAGATGGCAGCAGCGCCGAGCCAAACATTGCCACCGTTCCGCTTACGCACCTCTGTTGTGGCAGGCGTATTGGCTTTCGCTGGAGTTGCAACTGCAGCGACTTGGGGCACGCTCAGTTTTCAACAAACGTCACAAGCGGCAGTAGTAAAAAATAATGCACCGGTGGTTAGCCAAACCCGCCAAACTAGCCAAGTCAGTCAGTTAGCACAAAAAATACAAAAACCGGATGCGTCTTTGCGTATGTCGTATCAAATTGCGAGCGTAGATAAAGCAGCAAAGTAAACATAAGCCAGCGTCAGGTTTTGGGAGAACTACCGGGATAACGATCAGATTGCTGCTGAAGCTTTTAGTAAATTATTTCATGGTGGATGTAAATATACTTGGGGTAGGTATATATTAGTTGTCCAGGTAATCAATGGACTATATGGCGTAAATTTAAAAAATATAGGGGAGTATATAGAATCTCCCTTAATTTTTTATAAATTAAAAGAAAAAATAGACCAGCAACGGTCTATTTTTTTATTGTTAATTTACATCGCCCCGACAGCAAGCGGGCGAGCAATTATGCTATTCGGCAATAGATGAATCTCAGCGAAGGTATTTAAGCTTAGATATTAGTATCACCACTTCATTTCGCCTTTGTTGACCTTGGCACCGATATCCAGCGACATACCGCCATCCGTCACTTGTGGATAGGACTGTTTCATGGCGTTGATCAGGCTTGCGCTATCTTTACTGGAGGCCAGATTTTTCTCAAAAGTCTGCAGATAGCTTTTAGTGAAAGCGATTGTGCTGGCATCTACCTTAGTTCCAGCACTCATGTGACCAGGGACTACCAGCTTTGGCTTCAGTGCAGACATTTCATCTAACTGTGCTATCCAGGCAGCGCGTTCAGCGGCGGTTTGCGTATCTGCCGTCCATACATGCATATTGCCGAATACACCAATGTTGCCGACGATCGTCTTGATCGATGGAATCCAGGTGTAGGGGCGGTGCGCCAGAATACCGGTGGTGCCACGTATTTCAATTGTCTGACCTTCCAGCTTCAATATATTACCTTCCAGTGCACGCGGTACTACTGGCTTGCGCGGCGCATTTGCTCCCATTTTTGGCCCCCAGAATGCGAGCTTACCGGCTATCTTGGATGAGAGCTTCTCCAGAACGGCAGGCGTCGTCACCACGTCAGCCTGTGGAAAAAATTCTTTCAGTGTCTCTACTCCAAAGTAGTAATCAGGATCAGCTTGACTCACGTAGATGATGGTCAGTTGCTTACCACTGTCGAGCACGTTAGCGGCGATACGCAGTGCGTCGGCGCGGGTGAAGCCCGCATCAATCACCATTGCCTCTTTTTCTCCATAAACGAGCGTGGAGTTAACATTAAAACTGTTGCCGTCGGCGTTGTACACCTTGACGGTGAGAGCTTGTGCCGCTTGAGCTGAAGTGAAGCTAATAGCGAGCGAGGCAGCGATAACGGTAGTGCGGATCATGGTGAACTCCTGTCGAATAAATGAATCATTGAATGGGACGCCTGGTAGCGTTGGATTACACTATAGTTGCTAAAAATGAGCAGATAAATGGGATAATCCGCCCATTACTGTTTCTTAAATCGAGCAAATTATGGATCGATTAACCGCAATGCAAGTATTTGTCGAGGTCGCCAATAGCGGTAGTTTTAGCGCTACGGCCGACAAGCTCGACATGTCCCGTGCCATGGTGACTCGCTATGTGGGTGAGCTTGAGCGTTGGTTGGATGCACGTCTGTTACAGCGCACCACCCGTAGCGTCACGCTGACCGATGCTGGTGAGAACTGTTTGCGTCGCAGCCAGCAAATGTTGGCCTTGATGGAAAACGTGGAAGAAGAGACCGGTGAGCACGATGGCACTTTGCGCGGACAGTTGCGCATCACCTGTAGTGTCTCGTTTGCTTATGCGCAGATGGCTGCTGCGGTGGTCGATTTTTTGAAGCTTTATCCACAGCTCAAAATTGACCTGAATGCCAGCGAAGGCTCGCTTAATCTGGTAGAAGCACGCATCGATCTGGCTATCCGCATCAGTGCAGCGCCTGACCCAACATTGATTGGTCGCAGGTTAGCAACTTGCATCTCGGTACTGGTGGCATCACCCGCGTATCTGGCTGCCAATGGCACACCGAAAGCTCCCGTAGATTTGGTTGCGCATCGCTGCCTAAGTTATGCCAACTTCGGTAAAAGTGTGTGGAAGCTGAGTCGTGGTGAGGAGCAAGTTCAGGTCAGTTTAAGCAGCTACTTCAGCGCCAATGAGGCCACCGCCTTATTGCGTGCTACTTTGGCCGGTGGCGGCGTTGCACTACAGCCTACATATTTAGCAAACCCGCATCTGCTTGACGGCAGTTTGCAAGCGCTGCTTCCCGACTGGAATCTGCCAGAAATGGCGGTTTACGCGCTGTATCCTTCACGTAAGCATTTGTCGCCAGCGGTGAGGGCGTTTCTGGATTTTTTGGTGGAGCGGTTTGCGACGGTGCCTTGGTAGTCAAGTCAAGCGCTGGTATCAACCACAAGGCCCAAAGTGGAGTTGCGAGATTTTGTCCTATCGGAATCGGATGCTGAATTGGCTGTCTCCGGTTCTTGCTGGCGTTTAAGTTGTTCTAATGCAGCCTTTTGTGCATCGAGCGCCTGCAATTGTTGGATCTGCATTTCTACTGCTTGTATTTGTATCTGCAATAGCTTCAGCTTTTCCTTCGCTCCTGGGGTGGTATCTTGGGACACACCTCTTAATTCCTTCATGAGACCGACAAGCCGCTTTTGTAGCGCCGCAATCGCGCTACTGCTATCCGAACCGTTGCCAGCTGCGGCCGTTATCATGCCCGATCCCACCGATCTGACCATGTGCGTCCCCATTCATATTCATTGATATCAAACACCATTGTTAGTGCTGAACTATACCTATACGCGAGAGCAAAAAATCATACCTATTTTAAAAAACGCAATTTTGGCCGAATCTAGCTTTTTAATCTTGATTGGGACTTGCGAAAAATTGTCCCAGTAAGGCTAGCGACAAAGCTGGGCGGTTTTGCGTAAGTCCTGTTGATCAGCAATATTAGTTTTTATACCTTACGTTTGCCATTACCCGCATTGCGTCCACCATTATTATTGGCCGGATTTTTTACTTTAGTCTTTATTGGAGTTTTAGCGACGAGATTTGTAAATACTTTAGGTTTTTTTAGCTTCTTCGGTTTTTTCAACACCTGTCCAGCCGTATTGGTGACGGGTACCCGGTGCTCGGCTTCAAAGCCTGGTTCTTCTATTCTCTGTAAGGTATTTTTCGTCAGTATTTCTATCGCTGCCAGTAGCTCCACCTCGTCCGCGCAGACGATAGAAATCGCCTCGCCTGTGGCGCCAGCTCTGCCAGTGCGGCCGATGCGATGGATGTAGTCTTCTGCTACCGTCGGTAAATCAAAATTGACGACTTGTGGCAAGTCGTCGATATCTAATCCACGTGCTGCGACATCGGTTGCTACCAGGATTTGTATCTCGCCGGCCTTAAAACTGTTTAAGGCACGGAGGCGGGCAGGTTGTGGTTTGTCGCCATGGATGGCATCTGCTTTAGTGCCTTTGGCGATTAAAGTATCGACCAGTTCATCCACACCTTTGCGGGTTTTGACAAAGACCAGCACCTGACCCCAGCGCCGCTTTTTGAGCAGATGGCAAAACAATTCCGCCTTGCGTTTTTTGTCGACTGGGATCATCCACTGCTTGACACTTTTTACTGTGGTATTGCGCGGACTGACTTCAATACTCAGTGGATCGTTCAGCAAGCCTTTTGCTAGGGTGCGAATAGCGTCTGAAAATGTGGCAGAGAACAGCAAAGTCTGGCGGCGCTTTGGCAGCGTCGCCATGATGGCATCTAATTCGCGCGAAAATCCCAGATCCAGCATGCGATCTGCTTCGTCCAGTACCAAGGTTTGCAGTTGATCAAACTTCACTGCGTTTTGGCTTTGTAAATCTAGTAAGCGCCCCGGCGTCGCCACTAAGACATCCAGCCCCTTACGCAACTTCATCATCTGCGGATTGATGCTGATACCGCCATAAGCGACTGCCATACGTAATGGCAAACTGCTACCATAATCGCAAAAGCTTTCATACACTTGCTCGGCCAGTTCACGCGTGGGCACGAGTACCAAAACACGCACAGAATTGCTGGCAACTTGCGGGCCTTCCATGGTCAGTCGCTGCAATAGCGGCAGTGCAAAGCCTGCGGTTTTACCCGTGCCGGTTTGCGCCGCTGCCATCAAATCACGACCGGCTAACACAGCAGGAATAGCCCGCGCCTGAACCGGAGTAGGGGTTTTATAACCGAGAGTATCGAGCGTGCTTTGCAGCGCGTCGATTAAGCCGAGGGAAGCAAAAGTCATAGAAGAAAATAGTAATTACTCGTGGTGACTAAAGGACGTCGCCGAACAAGGATCTGGCGAGGCATACAATCAAAGCCAGACTCAGGTTGATTATGCTGCCATGCCCTTACTTAACATACTGGCGACCAGTTCGTTCAAACCAACGTCGCGCTCTTTTGCCAACGCATGTAATTGTGCGACCAGATCGCTATTGAGCTTGACGGCGAATGGCACCAGACCCAAAGCCTGATCAAGTTTGCGCTGTTCGCGCTTATCGATAACGACCGCATCGGTTTTGCCAAAAGCAGCACCCGGCGCGTCCATCTTACCCATCAATTTTTTGGCATCGCTCTTTGCCATTCCAGTTTTTTTCACTTTGATTGCCTTGTTAATTTAAAGGACGCATTTTACGCAGTATGTGGTGGGGCGGGCTGTTTGTTTTGATTTGATATTCCAATCTTGATATTGCCGCCTAGATCAGCGTTTAAAAGCCAGCAGTAAAACTCCGCCAGCGACCATGGTAATACCTGCCCATTCGCGCAGGGAAGGACGTTCATCCAGGAATATAAATGCGAAAACAACCACTAACACCAGACTCAACTTATCAACCGGCGCGACCTTGGATGCGTCGCCTATTTTTAGCGCCCGGAAGTAACATACCCAGGATGCGCCAGTAGCGAGGCCAGACAAAATCAGGAATAACCAGGTTTTCGAGGACAGCTCAAAGGGATTTGACCATTTGCCGGTATAGGCGACGAATGCGGTTAGTACAACAATGATGATCGCAGTGCGGATTAATGTGGCCAGATCAGAATCCACCCCCTGAATGCCTATCTTCGCAAAAATAGCGGTCAATGCCGCAAATACAGCGGAGAGGATCGCCCAATAGAACCAGCCTGTGGATGAGGCCATGTTTTTCTCCTTTTAAAGGTTTATCCATCATAAATCTAAACCATACGCAGCATTGACAAAAAATTACTCCGCTCATTTAGGGCAAGGAAAGTAAGACGTTTTAGCGAACCCGTTCTTCACGCCAAGCATAATCAGGGCGTCAGTCCAAATAAGATGGATACTGGTTGAGTATAGTTGCTAGCAATATACTCCCCATAAAATTTATTAAAAATGTCTGATTGTCCAAAGAATATATGGACAATTAAAATATACTTACTATGAGTATATTTATTTACAGAGATTGATTTAACCTACATTGGTAATCTGCATGTACGCAGCATGACTCAATCAGACCAAAGTATTTAGCTTCATCCAACGCCAAACCCGAAGACATTTCCTAAACATTTCCCAAACATTTCACCTTGCCGCACTGCAAAACATGTGCTATCTTATAGTTCGCTATCTAACTATTAGTCTACTTATCTTATGCCCTCTATCGAAGAACGATTTTCCGCCGCACTACACAATACAGCGCGTACTTGGCGGCAAGCGCTGGACCGGCGTTTAAAGTATTTGGGTGTTGGCCAAGCAAGCTGGATGGCGATTGCGAGTATCGCCAAGGCCGGTAAGCCTTTATCGCAAACCGAGTTAGCCAATTTGCTGGCCGTGGAAGATCCGACCATGGTTGCGATGATTGATCGCTTGGTCAAAGCAGGTTTGGTCAATCGGGTGCCATCGCAAACTGATCGGCGGGTAAAGCAAGTGGTACTAACCGATGCCGGTAATGAGATTTATCTGAAAGTGAAAGCCGAAGCGGACGCGTTTCGGGCTGAATTTTTGTCTAAGATTGATCAGGAAAAACTGATCGCTGCGACCGAATTATTAGAAGCATTGCAAGCGGCGGCGGAGTTGGCGTAATGAGCAGTGCATCTTCTGCCGCCTCGGGCGGAGCGACTATCCCCGCAGTTGACGATCCCAGCGTCAATCGTTTCATGATCACGATTTCTATCATGCTGGCGACGATTATTCAGGCGCTGGATGGCACCATTGCCAATGTCGCGTTACCGCATATGCAGGGCAGCTTATCAGCGTCGCAAGATCAAATCACTTGGGTATTAACCTCATTTATTGTAGCGGTCGCCATTACTACGCCTTTGACTGGCTGGTTGTGTGATCGCTTTGGTCAAAAGAATATTTTCTTGATTTCTGTCGCTGGTTTTACGCTCGCCTCAGTCTTGTGTGGTTTGTCCGGTTCGCTAGGGCAGATCGTTGCTGCACGCTTGTTACAGGGGGTATTTGGGGCAGCGCTGGTGCCTCTGTCGCAAGCGGTTTTGCTGGATATTAATCCGCGCGAAAAGCATGGTTCTGCCATGGCCGTTTGGGGCATGGGTGTGATGATAGGGCCGATTCTTGGCCCGACGTTGGGTGGCTGGCTGACGGATAGTTATAACTGGCGCTGGGTGTTTTTTATCAATGTGCCGCTGGGCACGATGGCGTTTTACGGTATCTGGAAATACATCCACAAAACGCCGGCAGCACGCCGCATGAGTTTTGATATGTTTGGTTTTGCCACCTTGAGTATCGCGATTGGTTCTTTGCAAATGCTGTTGGACAGAGGCGAGCAGAACGATTGGTTTTCTTCTACCGAGACTTGGGTAGAAGCGATTATTCTGGCGATGAGTTTTAGCTATTTTGTAGCGCATGCCGCGTTACGGCCGGCGGGTAAATCGTTCCTCGATTATCGGCTGCTAAAAAATCCTAATTATGTGACGGGCCTGCTATTTATTTTTATCGTTGGTATGGTGCTGTTTGCAACGCGGGCTCTGGCACCATCTATGTTGCAAGGCCTGATGGATTACCCCGCCAAAATTGCAGGCCTTGTTACCGCCCCTAGCGGTCTTGGCACCATGTTGGCGATGATGATCGTAGGGCGCCTGGTGGGCAAAGTTGATCTGCGAATTTTATTGGGTGTTGGCTTCTCCATCACCGCATTCTCGCTATGGCAAATGACCCGTTATACCTTGGTGCTATCGCAAAGCGATATTGTCTGGCCCGGCGTGATTCAGGGGATTGGACTGGGCTTGGTATTCGTGCCTTTGAGTGCCGCGACTTTTGCCACACTTACGCCAGAAATGCGCGCTGACGGTACCGCGATTTATAGTTTGGTTCGTAATATCGGCAGCAGTATTGGCATCGCTCTGGTGCAAACGCTGTTAGTGCGCAATACCCAAATCGCCCATTCTTCGCTGGTCGAAAAAGTCACCAGCACGAGTGCGGCTTTTCAGGACAGCACAGTCGCCTCGGTCTATAACCTGGCGACAACCACCAGCCTGACGACATTAAACGGCGAAATCACGCGGCAAGCATCGATGATCGCTTACGTCAATGACTACTGGTTGATGATGATCATGACCCTGATGGTGATCCCACTTTTAATTTTGATTCGTCCGCCGAAAAAGAATGCGCCGATAGAGATTGATCACGCGGCGATGGACTAAGGACATGGCGATGAACACTGCTAAAAAAATGGCAATCACTTATTTTCAAACCAGATTAACAATCTGCTTTAACTCATCTCAAATCGTGAAAAATACGACTGTGAAAACTTCTTTTTTACTCAAAAGAGCTGCGCCGCTTGCGCTGATGTGGGCTATTGCTGGCTGTGCCAGTATTCCACCAGATCAAAATCTGTTTCCGCAAAAAGATATCGCAAGCGCGCAGCTGGCATCAGACATTAAATTGGCAAGCGAAGGGTGGCCGGACAAGCAATGGTGGACGCAGTATGGCGACGCACAATTAAATCGCCTGATTACCCAAGCCCTGACCAATAGTCCAAGTCTGGGTATGACTGCCGCGCGTATTGGTTCTGCCAACGCAGCGTTGAAGATCAATAGTGCTGATCTGGCACCCGAGATTAATTTTAACGGACAGGAAACCCGGCAACGTTATTCCTCCAATGGCTTGTTTCCAAAACCGATTGGTGGCAGCTATTACACGGAAACGATTCTACAAGTGCAGGCGCGATATGACTTTGACTGGTGGGGAAAGCATCGGGCACAAATCGTCGCGGCAGTGGGTGAAGTCAATGCGCGTCGTGCCGATTATGCGCAAGCTGAGTTAACTTTAGCGACAGCGATTACGCAAAGTTATTTCAACTTGCAAAGTCAATGGGTGCTGCTCGCCAGCATGCAAAAAAGCGTCGCTAAACAAGGCGACATCGTGGCAGATAAAGCGAAGCGTGTTCAACATGGTTTGGCAACCGCGGATGACCAGCGGATGGCCGATGCAGAACTCAGTCGTATGAATGGACAGATTGCACAGATCGAAGCGCAAATTGGCGGAGAACGCGAAGCTTTGCGCGCTTTGATTGGTGGCGATAGCACAGCATTAGCTGATTTAAAACCGCAAGAGTTGCATGATATTTCTCACGCGCTACCCGCTAAATTAGGCATGGACTTATTAGCCAGAAGACCGGATTTACAAGCATCGCGCTGGCGTGTCGAAGCATCCTTGAGCCGGGTAGAGGCGTCGCAGGCGGCGTTTTATCCAGATATCAATTTAACCGGTTCCTTAGGTTTAGATTCTTTATCGCTAGGCGATTTGCTGAAATTTGCCAGCCGCACTTTATACATTGGTCCGACCATATCCTTGCCGTTGTTTGATAGCGAACGTATTCAGGCCCAGCTTGGTGCCAGTCGTTCGCAACGCAATGAGGTGATTGCCGATTACAACCAAAGCGTTTTCATTGCTGTGCGTGACGTTGCACAACAAGCGATCAATGTGCGCGGCATCGATAGCAAGCTGCAACAACAGCAAAAAATAGTACAGACCAATGCAGAAATGCTCCGCTCAGCGCAGGCTAAGTTAAAACAAGGTCTAGCAGAGCGCGGAACAGTCATCAGCGCAGAACTTGCCTTGTTAAGGCAGCAGGACGATATGTTGCAACTGAAAAATCAGCAACTGCAGGCAGAGGTGTCTTTGATTAAAGCACTGGGTGGCGGCTATCAGGCTGATCCAGTAACGCTGAATACAAACTTCCATCAGCAAGCGGCTCAGAGTCATTGATACATAAGTCATTACTCTTCAGTCAAATGTTTTTAAAAAATTAGCCCAAAGTAAAACAGATCAGCACTCACTGTAACTAACAAAATCAACAGAAATCAACGGAATATTCGCCATGACGACCGACAACGACAATCTACCGAATTCTAATAAACGTAAGTTCGTTTTATTAGGGATCACCTTATTTTTTATTTTGGCAGGTATTGCCTACGCCATTTATTACACTTTGGTTTTATCGAAAGAAGTAGATACCGATAACGCCTACGTCGGCGGCAATTTGGTCACGCTGTCTTCGCAAGTCACGGGCAATGTGCAAGAGATTCGTGCAGATGAAACCCAGTTGGTGAAAGCAGGCGCAGAGATATTAAAGCTCGATCCGATTGACGCCAATGTCGCACTGAGTCAGGCAGAAGCTCGCCTTGGTACGACAGTAAGACAGCTGCGTGAACGGTATTCCAATGTGGCGCAATACGAGGCGACTATCGAGCTTAAAAAGTTGAGCTTAAAAGATGCAGCAGATGATCTGGCGCGTCGCCAGCCTTTGGCCGCTGACCATACCTTGTCCGGTGAAGAAGTCGCACATGCAAAGCAAGCTGTCGATAACGCGAAAGCTTCGCTCGACGTAGCAATCAAGCAGGCAGATGCCAGCCGTGCTGCGGTCGCCGGAGTGAGTCTGGTGGATAATCCTAGCGTCTTATCTGCAAAAGCGGATTATGTACAAGCCTGGCTCGCGGCTCGCCGCAACGCGGTACTAGCGCCGGTTACTGGCTACATTGCCAAACGCAGTGTTCAAGTGGGTAGTCGCGTCACTCCGGGTACAACATTGATGTCGATAGTGCCGCTGGATCAGCTATGGGTTGATGCCAATTTTAAAGAATCAGAATTGCAAAATATCCGTCTGGGACAAGCTGCCCGGATCGAGGCAGATGTGTATGGCAGCAAAGTGGTGTACCACGGCAAAGTGGTTGGATTATCCGCAGGTACTGGCAGCGCTTTCTCCTTGCTGCCTGCACAAAATGCCACGGGCAACTGGATTAAAGTCGTCCAGCGGGTACCAGTGCGTATCTCCCTGGATCCAAAAGAATTGGCAGAACACCCTTTGCGCATCGGCTTATCAACGTTGGTCACTTTGGATGTGAGTCATCTCGATGGCGCAACATTAGGCGCACCAATGCCCGCAGCGCCGGTATATGCGACCCAAACGTTAAGTCAGCCTGTGCAAGAGGCAGAATCCGCCGCCGACGCGATTATCAAAAAGAATTTGGCGAAGTAAATCAAGGCCGTAGATCAGCTTGATGATCGGAAGCGATTTAACCGAAGTCGGTCGGTGTTGAATATGCAGACCAATCTTAGTATCAAGCTGAAATAGCAGAGCGCAGTGCATAGGAAAAGTCCTCTATGGTCTGCGTTTTTACATTGAGCTTACCAAGAGTTTGCCAACCGTAAAGCTCGCAGGCTAATCAGAGTTCAATTGATGACGTTAAATATACTAAGGGTAAGTATATTTAATTGTCCATATAATCATTGGACAATAAGACATATTATTAAAAAATTAGGGGGAGTATATTGATTTTCCTACTATTCTCACCTTCGATTCAACCGGCAGTTTCAACTACGATTTACTTTTACGCTGATCAAATAAAAACTTCATCAACGCAATGCTGGCGATCAAACTGCCGACGGTGCCGACCCACATCCAGCCACCGTTAACGTACAAGCTACTGCCAATACCCGATCCGGTTGCACCACCGGCAAAAATACAAGTCATGTAAATACTGTTGATGCGACTTCGACTAGCCGGGTCTAGCGCATACACTTCCCGCTGACCAATCACCATACTGATTTGCACGCATAGATCCAGCAATACGGCAGTGATTCCCAATCCGATCACACCTAAAGCGGGGATCATAAGCGAAGGCCAAAAACTCAAAATGGCACCGATCATCGCCATCAAACTACCGATGCGCCCATGTCCCGCATCTGCAAGCCTGCCAGCAAACGGCGCAGCAAATGCACCGGCAGCGCCTACCAAAGCAAACAGGGCTATCTGCGTTTGAGAAAAACTAAAGTGACGCGCCAGCTCCACCGGTGCAACCGTCCAGAATAAGGCCATAGAGCCAAACATGCTCGCTTGATAAAACGCTCTTTGTCGCAACACCGGCTGGTAACGAAATAGTGTCAGTAAAGAGCGCAATAACTGAAAGTAAGTGGCAGAATGTGCTGGCTGGCGTTTAGGCATTGTCACCAGCAGCAACACAACAATCAGCACCATTAATACGCTGGCCATCAAAAATACGGCGCGCCAGCCGAAGTGATCAGCGATCAGACTCGCAATTGGACGCGATAGCAAAATACCGAACAACAGGCCACTCATGACACTACCGACCACGCGACCACGGGTAGATTCATCCGCCATATGCGCCGCCAGCGGTACGATCATTTGCACCGACACGGAGCTAAATCCGATGAGGATAGAAAAGAATAAAAAAACATTGGGGCTATGTGCGGTCGCCGCACCCACCAGACTCACCATCGCAACGACCAAAGTGCTGACCATGAGCTTACGGTTTTCCAGCAAATCACCGAGCGGTACCAGCAACAACATCCCAAGCGCATAACCTGCTTGCGTCAGAGATACGATCAAGCTGGCAACGCTATCGGTCAAGCCGATTTCTGGCGCAATCAGCTCAATCAACGGTTGAGAATAATAAATATTAGAGACTATCGCACCACAACAGAATGCGAAGAACATCACTAAATTTTTGGTCAGTACTGGTTTAACGGGCGTGTTTTGGTTGGAAGAATACGATGAGCTGGTCATGGAAGTGCCGATATGTCTGATATAAAAATGTAGGACTGATGCAAAGCCATGTGGTCAGCTTTGCATCAGTCCTACAAAAAAGAGTTAGAACGCAACTGGTTCAATGCACTCTAGAATACTCGAATCAGCAATTTGGCGTTGACTGGTCAGTTACAGAACTGCCCTGCAAAAATTGTGAAATAGTTATGTGGTCATTGCTAACTAAATAAGATGATTTTTATAGTACCTACAAAATTTTATGATCACTTATGCGATATCGCTTTTTTCAGAATGCAGATGACTTAGCGGCATAACTTTGAGCAAACAAAATTTTGCCTACTCAAAAGTACCTCTTCGGACGATAAAAAAATACTTTGCCGACCTAGGCATGGATGAAGAAATTTCAATAATTGAAATTAACTCTCAATATAATTTTGCTCCTAAGTATTTCATCTAGCGCAATAATAGGTTGAGTAAGATTTAAAGGCCAAATATTAGCGAATTAAAGTGATAAATTTTATTATTGTACAATTGCAACTTTACATAACAAAGCCTTCGGAGAACTAGATGCGTTTTAAACATTTTTACATGGTGCTTGTTTTTTTTAGCCTTTTCACGGGAATTGCTCGGGCAAACTCCCCTGAGTCAGGTTGGTGGTGGAATCCTGCTGAAGGCGGCAGAGGGTACTCAATAGAAATTCAAGATAATCAATTGTTTTTTGCCGCCTATTCATATGATTCAAATAAACAGCCGGTGTGGTACTACAGCTCAGGAACATTGACGGGAGATTCTTCTTACTCAGGACGTGTCGTAAAAGCTGTCAACGGTGCATGTTTTGGCTGCTCAGAAGGAGCGCCGCAGAGTTTGGACGTAGGGTCAATGTCAATTAACTTTAATGGTGGGAAAGATGCGACCCTAAACATACTTGGATTTACAACTAACATAACGCGATTTGATTTCGTAAATGGTGATAATACCAACTATCCAAATGCTTGCTATGGAGAATGGGCAGCTACGATGGGTAACGCTTCTTTCCCAGTTTATTATGGTGAACGCATGAGATTTCAGAATGTATATAACTCTGGTGGAACCACTTATTTGTCCGGCAATCGGGCTGGAGCTTCCGGAGCTAATAACATCGCATTATGCAGCTATAGTCCTTCAAATAAAACTTGGGGTGTCCTTGTCGATTCTTCAACCAACTACTATGAATATTTTAGTTTTCAATTTACTGGGTTTAATCGAATGGAAGGAACGACATGGACATTTCTCAAGGGCACTACATTATCAGGCAATGGCCTCAATTTTGTCGCGTTTAGAACGGCGTCAAAAAGTTCTGTTCTAGGTCAAGGTGGACCAAGTACAACTAAATTAATCTCACCTAAAAGTGTGGCCCAAATTCGAGAGGGTTCGACGATAGTTTTAGATCCAGCTGTCGTTCAAAAGATAGCGAACCTGCGATCTGCGCATGATAAATCTATCGCAGATTATATGATTCAAAATGGTCCGGTTTTACCAACACTACAGACTAATTTATCCAACTTACAGCGAGCAATGACTACAATGCAAAAGTAGCTGTATATCCCATTCAGGTACTGAGCATTTGTGAGATTGACTTTTCGCTATATCTGCGCGATGTTTCCAAAGTCAATCTAATTTTTAAAGCCTGTAAATACAGCACCCTCGACTCCATCGGGCTGCATGGTCAAGACATATAAGCGTTTGGTATTTGGTTCAAAATATGCGTGACCGGTAACATTGATTTTTGCAAAAGTACATGGCACGTCGTCAAAAATAATACTTGCATTGAATACATTTCCCCTCTGATAAGGCGCGAAAGATCCAGAGAAAGTACATCCGTTGTTAGTTGTGCCTTTGAGAGCGCCACTTGCATCTACTGTGAGAGTGGTTAAATCTCTACTTGGCGGTAGTGTTGCTTGATAATCAGAGCTTCCAAACGAAATAGCTCCGCTATAACTTCCGACGACATCCAGTAAATTAGCTACTTGTTGATATTGTGGCTCATAACTTAAAACATCAAAATCAACAGTAAATGCAAGGGGTAAATGATTTATCGAGCTGCTAAGTAATCTAGGGCCATTAATGCCATAACTTGAGGTAACTATAGATCCTTGAAAAGAATAAACAGGGTTGGGGGTATAACCCTTGTCGGATACGCTTACGAATCGAAAATAATTTGACCTAAAAACGCCGTCAGATAAACTACCTTTTCCTGTAGCGAAATAAGCAATAGTTGATGAATCTTGATAAGCGAATTGGACTATATAAAACGTACCATCGTTCAAGATTAGTTTGGAAACTTTGGATTTTTCTGATATTGACATTCCATCATATAAGCCTTCAGCTCCAACAAGAGCAAAAGGGTCTGGTTGGGATTTTGTGTCACTGCCACCACCACAAGAGGTAAGGATAAGGCTGAAAACCATAGAAATGGTTATTTTAGAAAATCTTACTTGGAACATATTTTTCCTGAAGTTGTATGAGTGTTTTTTGAGTAATGTGATTAATCATAATTGCTTATTAAATAAGTATTTACTAAATAATAACATAACTGTTCGACCCTACTCACATTGTCTAGGCCTAAATTTAAATTATTAATATGGCAATTAAATGAGGTGGTGATGAATTTATAACTTTCGGTGAAGAACATTAAAAAAACCAGCTTACAATTTTTACAAGTTATTATTTTTACGACTTTGGATTCTGTTTGTTTTTGAAATTTTAATCATCCTTAATCTGAGTAGATAGGAGTTAAGAAATGTCCACAAAACTAAGGGAAGCTCACCTAACTTTCTCAGCCTGGATGCATTTTAAATAATTCGCTGGCTGGTTTATTTTTTGGAATTTTGTTACAAACTTGTCCATGACTGCTAGATGTAGCAGGGTTTGTTTTAGATTGGTTATTTGTATCTCGGTCAAATCGATGAGCAATATTTTTTCTTATTCAACATATGTTTTTCAATCTGGGGGCAAAGTAGAGTAAAAAATTGAAAAATAAAAAAGGACTAACAGAAATAAATCTGTAGTCCTTGTTCTAATTGGTCGGGACGGAGTGATTCGAACACTCGACCCCGTGCACCCCATGCACGTACGCTACCAGGCTGCGCTACGCCCCGACACTAAGCGAAGGATTATAGTGCATGCTTAGGTTTTTTTCCATGGAAAATTATGGTCGTTTTATGCGGTGTAGTTTATGAATGGTAAAGACTTGAATTACCTTGATATGCTCTCGCATGCTATTGCGTGAGTCGATATTTATCTAAATTTGACTAAATTATTTTCACACTTAAGCAAAACCTGTGACAATAGTGATCTTATTGCTGCATCTATGTTGCGGCCCTAGCCGATCAATTTTAAATATGAAAGTGTAGAACAAAGTATGTCCATCAAAATTAGTCAAAACTTTGACGCAGGTGCTATTGAGGTTGTGAGCGCGGTGCAGGCTGATGCGATTGAATTGAAGTTGCGTAAAGATTCGCATGCTGATATCGCACAATGGTTTTACTTTCGGTTGCAAGGGGCACGTGATCAGGATGTGGTGATGCGTGTATTGAACGCGGGCGACTCTACTTACCCGGCGGGTTGGCAAAATTATCGTGCGGTAGCAAGCTACGACCGCGAGAACTGGTTCCGTGTGGACACCGAGTTCGACGGTAAAGTGATGACGATCAGTCACTCCCCCGAATTTGATAGCGTGTATTACGCTTATTTTGAGCCGTACAGCTGGGAACGCCATTTGGCGGTATTGGGTAGCGTTGAGCAATCACCTTTGGTTCGTGTAGAGGATTTAGGCAGCACGGTCGATGGCCGCGATTTGAATATGATCGTGGTCGGTGATCCTGCTGCCACTAAAAAAGTCTGGATCATCGCACGTCAGCATCCGGGCGAGACAATGGCCGAGTGGCTGGTAGAGGGCACTTTAAACGCCTTGATCGATGTTGCGAATCCGATTGCGCGCCGTATCTTGGATCAGGCAGTTTTATATATTGTGCCGAATATGAATCCAGATGGTTCTGTACGCGGTAACCTGCGCACCAATGCAGCGGGCGCTAATTTGAACCGCGAGTGGATGACCCCATCGTTAGAAACTAGTCCGGAAGTTTTTCATGTGAAAAATAAAATCCATGAAATTGGTTGTGATTTGTTTTTGGATATCCATGGTGATGAAGCCTTGCCATATAACTTTGTCGCTGGCAGCGAAATGTTGGCGGGCTTCAGTGAAAAACAGGCGGCTGATCAGCAAGCATTTGTAGATAGTTTTGTGGCCGCTAGCCCAGATTTCCAAACCAAGTTTGGTTACGAGGCGAGCAAATACAATGAAGACGTATTGAAACTGGCATCCAAATACATCGGCCATACTTTTAAATGTGTATCTCTAACCTTGGAATTACCATTTAAAGACAACGCTAATTTGCCAGATTTAGAAGTCGGCTGGGATGGCGCGCGTAGTATGAAATTGGGTGAAGCAATGTTGCAGCCGATGTTGACCGCCTTAAACAATGTGACGAAGTAAGCTTTAAAACTAAGTTTAAAACTAAGGAGGTTCTTGCAAAACGAAACACCGGAGAGTAATTTTATTGCGAGAAGCGCAAAATAGATGAGAAAGGAGCGGCCATTTCTGGCAAGATGAAAGT